>DATLZG010000176.1:0-4459 GCA_035574095.1 Burkholderiaceae bacterium
GGGTTGCGACGATCGGCGGGTGTGCGCGGTGTTGGCGCGCTCGGCGGTCAGCCCAGTCGCCCGGCGACTGTCCTTCGCGCGCCGCCTAGCGGCCGCCCGCTTCTCGTCGCAACGGGGCCGTCGCGGATTTTGCGATCGTAGATGCTCGTCTCGCGCACGTCGCCGCAGGTCGCTCGAGGCCGGCGCGCCGCCGCTCACACCTTCACCAACCCGAGCCTCTCCATCAGCGCGCGCTCCTTCGCGAACGTCTGGCGCGCGTATTCGGCGTACTCGGCGCTCGACTTGTACCAGAGCTCCTGGTCGTAGCGCTCCAGCACTTCCAGGTGCTTCGGGTCCTCCAGCCCCTTTTTGAACGCGTCGTGCAGGATCTTGATGACCGCGGGATCCACGCCCTTGGAGGTGCCCAGGCCGTACGGCGAGTTGGCGACGATGCCGAATCCCAGCTCTTTCAACGTCGGCACGTTCGGGAAGCGCTTGGTGCGCCGCTCGCCCCAGGTGACCAGCAGCCGCAGCTTGCCCGCCTCCACGTGCGGCGCCCAGCCGGTGGCGTCGGTGCCGGCCATCAACTGGCCGGACAGCAGCGCGGTCATCAGGTCCGCGTTGCCCTTGTACGGGATGTGGTTGAACTTCAGCCCGTGCGCCAGCGCCAGCTCCTCCATCATCAGATGCGGGCTCGTGCCGGTACCGGTGGAGCCGTAGTCGAGCTTGCCCGGATTGGCGCGCGCCCATTCGATCAGCTCGTTGAAGGTCTTGAACGGCGAGTTGGCCGGCACCACGAGGCCGAACGTGTAGCCGCTGACGCCGATGATGTAGTCGATGTCGGCGATCGGGTCCCAGGTCACTTTCTGCATATACGGGATGCGAAATGCCCCGAGCGGGATCTGCGAGATCACGTGGCCGTCGCTCTTGGTCGCCTTCAGCGCGACGATGCCCAGCGTGCCCCCGGCGCCCGGACGGTTCTCGACCACCACCGGTTGCGGCAGGTGTTTGGAGGTGGCCTCGGCCAGCGCGCGCAGCGTCACGTCGGTCGAGCCTCCCGCCGGCCACGGGCAGATCAGCGTGATCGGCCGGGTCGGGAAGCTCTGCGCGCGCGCGGGCAGGACGTTGATCGCGGCGGCCGCGGTCGCGGCCTTCAGGACGGTTCGGCGGTGCATGGCGTCTCCTTGTCGGTCTGCGGTGTCGTTCGACTGCCAAAACCCGTGCACGCCCTCCGTGCGCCGCTGCGGCGTGGGGGCGGGCAGATCAACTCGCGGCGAGCGCAGCGGCGGCGAAGCGCGCCAGCACGGTATCGGCGTCGCCGAGCTCCAATTCGATCGCCAGCAGCCGCTTCACGTAGTGCGACACCGCCAGTTCGTCGGTCATGCCGATGCCGCCATGCAATTGGATCGCCTGCTGGCCGATCGTGCGCAGCGCGCGGTGCGCCATCACCTGCGCCGCGTCGACCGTGCGCGCGTCCAGCCGCATCGCGGCGGCCAGCGCCAGCGACTGCGCCTGCTCCAGCAGCGTCAGCAGATCGGCCATGCGGTGCGCCAGCGCCTGGAAGCGGCCGATCGGCTGTCCGAACTGTTTGCGCGTGCGCAGATACTCGGTGGTGATCTCCAGCACCGCGCGCGCCAAGCCCACGCCCTCGGCGATACGGCCAACGCGCGCAGCCGTGAGCGCCGCCTCCCAGGTCGCGCGCGCCGCGTCGCCGCGCGCCAGCTCGGTGGCGTCTGCCAGCGCGAACCGCACTTCGGCGGCGGCGGTGCCGTCGAACTGGCGGTACGGGCGCCGCTCGGTCTTGTCCGCCGTGACCAGCCACAGCGCGCCGTCGGCAACAGCGAGCAGCGCATCGGCGTAACTGGCGTGCGCGGCGCTCGCCTGCACGCGCCCGCCCTGCACGGACGCTTCGCGCAACGGCACGACGATTCGGTCGCCGCTCGCGATGCCTTCCAGCCAAACGCGCGTCTGCACACCGCCTGCGCGCAGCGCCGCCGGGGCGGCGAGCGCGCAATCGACATAGGGCTCCAGCAGCCAGCCGCGCCCCAAGGTCTGCGCCACCAGCGCGCCGTCGATCAGCGGCCGGCCGAGCCCGCCGGCATCCTCCGGCACGCACAGCGCCGTCACGCCTAACTCGGCGAGGTCGCGCCACAGCGCGGGGCGCGCCGCCGGGTCGGTCCTCACCAGCGCGCGGCGCTGCTCGAATCCGCAGCGGTTGCGCACCAGGCGCGCGCAGCTGTCGGCCAGCATCGACTGTTCTTCGGTCAATTCGAAATCCATGTTCGTTCCTTTCGCGCGGCGCTGCGTTCGACCTCAGAGTTCCAGCACGTGCTTGGCGATGATCCCGCGCTGAATCTCGTTGGAGCCGCCGTAGATCGTCACCTTGCGCAGGTTCAGATAGAACGCCGCCTCCGGCGCCAGCGCCCAGCCGCCATGCGCGCCGGCGTCGGCGCGGCACGGCAGCGCGGCAGCACCGCGGCACTCCAGGATCAGCTCGCTGATGCGCTGGAAGATCTCCGAGCCCTTGATCTTCAACATCGAGGTCATCGGCCCCGGCGAACCTTTGGCGCGGGCGGCAGACAGCACGCGCAGATTGGTGATCTCCAGCGCCATCAGGTCGATCTCCACTTCCGCCAGCCGCGCCGCGAACAGCGGATCCTCCGCCAACGGGCGGCCGTTGCGCCTGCATTCGCGCGCCAGCCGCTTCGCCCGCGCCAGCTCGCGCTTGTTGATGCCGATGTTGGCGATATTGGTGCGCTCGTGCTCCAGCAGAAACTTGGCGATCGTCCAGCCCTGGTTTTCTTCGCCGACGCGCTGCTCGATCGGAACCTCCACCTCGTCGAGGAACACCTCGTTGACCTCGTGCGCGCCGTCGAGCAGGATGATCGGACGCACGGTGACGCCCTTGGACTTCATGTCCAGCAGCAGAAAACTGATGCCCTCCTGCTTTTTCGCCTCCGGGTCGGTGCGCACCAGCAGAAACATCCAGTTCGCGTACTGCGCGAGCGTGGTCCAGGTCTTCTGCCCGCTCACGATGTAGCGGTCGCCTTTGCGCACCGCGCGGGTGGAAAGGCCGGCGAGGTCGCTGCCGGCGCCCGGCTCCGAATAGCCCTGACACCACCAGTCTTCGCCCGACGGGATGCGCGGCAAAAAGCGTTGCTTCTGCGCCTCGCTGCCGAATTTCATCAGCACCGGCCCCACCATGCGCAAGCCGAACGGCAACTGGCGCGGCGCGCCGGCCAGCGCCGCCTCCTCCTCGAAGATGTGCTGACGGATCGGATCCCAGCCCGGCCCGCCCCACTCCCTCGGCCAGGACGGCGCGCCCCAGCCCTTCGCGTACAGGATCCTCTGCCAGCGCAGCAT
Organism: Burkholderiaceae bacterium; assembly: GCA_035574095.1. Lineage (GTDB taxonomy): Bacteria > Pseudomonadota > Gammaproteobacteria > Burkholderiales > Burkholderiaceae_F > JAKANT01. The sequence goes on from DATLZG010000176.1 coordinate 3,343, forward strand.
GTGCTCCGGATTGGCGCGTTCGCCGGCGTCGATCGTTTCGCGGATATCGGGCGGCATCGCGGTGCGCATGAACTCGCGCACTTCCTCCCGGAACGCTTCTTCTTCGGCGGTGAAGTTCAGATCCATCGACGGCTCCCAGATGTTCAGTCGGCGTGCGTCAGCGACAATCCGAGCGCGGCGCGGCGTACCAGCCAGGCGCTCGGCCGGTAGCGCGGATCGCCGGTAGCGGCGTACAAGCCCTCCAAGACGCGGCGTACGTTGTTCGCTCCGATCGCGTCGCCCCAGGCGAGCGGCCCCTGCGGATAGCCGAGGCCGAGTCTGACCGCGCGGTCGATGTCGGTCGGCGACGCGATGCGTTGCTCGGCCATCGCGCAGGCGATGTTGACGATGTGCGCCAGCACGCGTTGCGCGATCAATCCGATCGAGTCGCGCACCAGATAAACGGCCACCCCTTCGCGCGCGAACGCGGCGCGAGCGAGCTCGCGCCACTCGCCGTCGAAGGCTGGGTTGGTGAACAAGCAGCGCACCGCGCTGCCCGGAAACACGCCATCGAACGCGACCGTGCGGCGCGCGTCGAACCCGCCAGCGACGATGGCGTGCGTGGTGTCGCGTCCTACCGGCGTGACGACGATCAGGCTGTCGGCCGCCGGCCGCCCGCCGGTATCCAGCGCCACACCGGGCGCTAGGGCCGCGCGCACCTGCACCGCGAGTTCCGGCTCTGCCGGGTCGATCCAAACGCGCGGCGCCGGCACCGCAGGCGCGGCGGGCAGCGGGGGCCGCTGCGGCTGGCCGTCCAGGTAGCGATAAAAGCCCTCTCCCCGCTTGCGGCCCAGCAATCCGCCCTCGAGCATGCGCTGTGTCAGCACCTGCGGGCGATAGCGCGGCTCTTCGTAGTACTGGTGATAGATCGATTCCATCACCGGGTGCGAGACGTCCAGTCCGGTGAGGTCCAGCAGCTCGCACGGGCCGAGCTTGAAGCCGCAGGCGTCGCGCAGCACGGCGTCCAGCACGTGCGGCTCGCACACGCATTCGGCCAGGATCTTCAGCCCCTCGGTGCCATAGCCGCGTCCGGCATGGTTGACGATGAAGCCCGGGGTGTCCTGCGCGCGCACCGGCG
>DATLZG010000177.1:0-5604 GCA_035574095.1 Burkholderiaceae bacterium
AGCGGCCACGCGGCGCGCGCGATCGCGAGGATGATCCAGCCGCCGGCCAAGACGAGCATGCCATGCACCAGGCTCGCCAGCGGCGCGGCCAGCATGTCCTGCCAGCCGAGCCGCAGCCAGACGAACGGTCGCAGCGGAGCAACGCTGCGCACCGGCAACGGGATCGCAGGTTCTCTCTTGATCGGCATGGTCCGGTCGGAAGCGAGGCGATTATCGTCGGTGCCGTCGTTAGCGCTAAAGTCCCGCTCTCTTCAACGGTCATTTATCGCCACAAACCAGATGAAACGCATCGCTCTAATCATTGCCCCAGTTCTGCTTGCCGGCTGCGCGATCGTGCAGGAAGTCAAGCCGGTTCAGGTCGCCGCCAAGCAGATCTGCATCGTCGCCAACCCGAAGGTCATGCAGGCCGAGTTCGTCGAGGTTTACCAGCGCGAGCTGACGGCCAAGGGCTTCGACGTGAAGCTGCTGTCGCCGGATTCGCCGCTCACCGCTTGTCCGCTGACGTCGACTTACTCGGCCAACTGGCGGTGGGACCTGGCGCTGTACATGGCTTACGCGGAGTTGAAGGTCTACAGCGACGGCAAGCTCGTGGGCGAGGCGGTCTACGACTCGCGCGGCGGCGGCGCCAGCTTCAGCAAGTTCATCCGGGCGGAGGAGAAGATCAAGGAACTCGTCGGGCTGCTGTTTCCCAAAGGCGCGGGCGGTTGAACGGGACGGCGATGGTCTCGGCGCGGGAAGCACTCGACCGGCTGCGCGAAGGCAATCGCCGTTTCGTCGCCGAACGGGGCGGCGAGATGTCGACCGGCGGTACGCGCCGGCGCGCGCTCGTCGGCGGGCAGGCGCCGTTCGCGATCGTGCTCGGCTGCTCGGATTCGCGCGTGCCGGCGGAAATCGTCTTCGACCAGGGCCTGGGCGATCTGTTCGTGATCCGCGTCGCCGGTAACGTGGTGGCGCCGTCGCAGGTCGGCAGCGTCGAGTTCGCCGCCGAGCGCTTCGGCACGCGGCTGGTGGTCGTGCTGGGCCACTCGCTATGCGGCGCGGTGCAGGCCACGCTCGAGGAACTGCAGCGGCCGAGCGCGGTCCGCTCGCGCAACCTGAGCTCGATCGTCGATCGCATCCGTCCCGCGGTCGAGCCGCTGCTGGAAACCGGCGCGCACGCGCCGCCACAATCGCTGCTCGCCACCGCCGTGCGCGCGAACATCCGCGCCTCGTGCAACCATTTGCGGCACGGCTCGCAGATCATCGAGCAGTTGATTCAGACCGAGGGTCTGCTCGTGGTCGGCGCCGAGTACTCGCTGGAATCCGGCCTGGTCGACTTTTTCGACGTACCCGAGATCGAGAGGTAAACATGTTCCCGTGGCTGTGGTTGTGGGCGCCGCAACTGCATTTCCCGCTAAGCGGCAGCGTCGCGCAACGCATCGAACCGAACACGAACTGGTTCTTCGACGCGATCGCACCGCAGGCCGGCAATGGGCGCATCGAGCGCAAGGCGTTCGAAGTGGCCTCGTATGGCCGCCAGCTCGGCTTGATCACCGAGGTGCTGCTCGATGTCGCGCAACGCGACGCACCGCAGTCGGCGGCCGCACGCGCTGCGCTCGAACGGCTGCGGACGATCCACGCGGCGATCGAACGCATCAAAGAAGACGACGCGGACGCGGACGCGCTCGAAATCGAAGAACGCCTGCGACGACTGCGCCACAACGAAGCGGCGTTCGCGCGCGTGGCAGACCGGCTGCGGCGCATGCTCGCGGAAAGCACTGATCCGGCGAGATGAGCGGCGCGCCGATCGAACTGCGCACCACCGTCATCGCCGACGGGTTTGTCTTCCCGGAGGCGCTGCGCTGGCACACGGGCAGCCTGTGGTTCTCGGACATGCTCGACGGCAAGGTGTTTCGCCTCGGCGCCGACGGCCGGCCGCAGCTCGTCGTCGAAGTGGCGCAGCAGCCCTCCGGGCTCGGCTGGTTGCCGGACGGCGCGCTGCTGGTCGTGTCGATGATCGACCGCCGGCTGCTGCGTTATGACGGCGGGCCGTTGACCACGCTGGCGGACCTGTCGGCGCTGGCGCCGTTTCACTGCAACGACATGGTCGTCGATGCCGCAGGCCGCGCCTACGTCGGCAATTTCGGCTTCGATCTGCCAAGCCAGGCGCCGCCCGCGCCGACGGTGCTGCTGCTCGTCACGCCAGAGGGGCGGGCGCGCGCCGTCGCCGACGGGCTGCTCTTTCCGAACGGTTGCGCGATCACGCCGGGCGGCGGCACGCTGATCGTGGCCGAAACTTTCGGTGCGCGGCTGACGGCGTTCTCGATCGCGGCCGACGGTTCGCTCGGAAATCGCCGCACCTGGGCCGAACTGCCAGGCGCATCGCCCGACGGCATCTGCCTGGATGCCGAGGGCGCGGTGTGGGTCGCCTCGCCCACTGCGCGCGCCGTACTGCGCGTGCGCGAAGGCGGCACGATCACGCACCGCGTGCCGGTCCAAACCCAGGCCATCGCCTGCACGCTCGGCGGTGCGGACCGGCGCACGCTGTACGTGGCCACCGGGCATGTGTCGTTCAACCGCGAAAAAGCGCGCCGCTACCGCAGCGGGCGCATCGAGGCCGTGCGCGTCGACGTGCCGGGCGCCGGTCTCCCTTAGTTAGTTGGAGCGGCGCAGCGCGGCGACCTCATTGATCGCGAGCGCCGCCAACACGATCGCGCCGCCGGCGAGCGTGGCCTGCGACGGGGTCTCGCCGGCGCCGAGCCAAGCCCACAGCGGACCGAGAACGACCTCCAACAGCGCCAGCAGCGCGAGCTCCGGCGCTGCGAGATGGCGCGCCGCCACCACCAGCAGCATGCAAGGCAGCCCGAGCTGAAAGAAGCCGAGCAGCGCCAGCAGCGCGAGGTCGGTGGCAGCGGCGGAAAACGGCCAGGCGAGCGGCGCCGTGACGAGCGCCGAGAACACCCCACCGAGAAAAACCGCCGGAATCAGATCCACCTGCGCCCGCGTCTTTTGCAGCGTGACCAGGTTGACCGCGGAAGCCAGCGGCACCGCGAACGCGATCAGCATGCCGGTGATATGGCGCCCCGAAAGCGCAGCGGCATCGTACGCGAACATCCACGCGATGCCGGCCATCGCCGCCGCGATCGCCGCCCAGGTACGCGGCGCAATCGACACGCCGAGCACCGCTCGCGCCAGTAGTGCCGTCATCAGCGGCGCGATGCTCATCACGACCAGCGTATTGGCGGTCGTGGTCAAGGTGAGGGCCAGCATGAACGCGGTGTACATCGTCGCCCAGCACAGCCCGGACACGAGGCCGGGCCAACCGGCCGCGAACACCGGACGCAGCCCCTCGCGGCGCACCAGCAGCAGATAGCCGGCCACGAACACCGCCGCGAAGAAGCTGCGCCAGAACGTAATCTCGAATCGGCCCTCGGCCTGCAACGCGGGCGTCAGATGGCGCGTCACGACGCCGGCGATGCTCCATAGGAACGTCGCACACAGCATCAGCAGCACCGCGCGCCGATGCGCGTGCGGCGCCTTGGACGCTGCCGCAGGAACAGGGGCCGCGCGGCTCATGCGGCGTTGCGCTGCTCGCGCTTGCGCTCGTGCTCTTTCAGGAAGCGCTTGCGCAAGCGGATGCTGGTCGGCGTGACCTCGACCAGCTCGTCGTCGGCGATGAACTCGACCGCGTACTCCAGCGTCAGTTTGATCGGCGGCACCAGATCGATGTTCTCGTCCTTGCCGGCGGCGCGGATGTTGGTCAGCTTCTTCTCGCGGATCGGGTTGACCACCAGATCGTTGTCGCGCGAGTGGATACCGATGATCATGCCTTCGTAGACGCGCTCGCCGGGGCTGACAAACAGACGGCCGCGCTCCTGCAGCTTCCACAGCGCATAGGCCACCGCCTCGCCGTCGTCCTGACTGACCAGCACGCCGTTGCGCCGCTCACCGACGCCGCCCGGCTTCTCGGGCGCGTAGTCGTCGAAGATGTGGCTGATCAGACCGGTGCCGCGCGTCAGCGTCATGAACTCGCCCTGGAAGCCGATCAGCCCGCGCGCCGGGATGCGGTACTCGAGCCGCACGCGACCGCGGCCGTCCGGCTGCATGTCCAGCAGATCGCCTTTGCGCCGGCCGAGCTCCTCCATCACCGCGCCCTGGTGCTGCTCCTCGATGTCCACCGTCAGCAGTTCGTACGGCTCGTGCCTTACCCCGTCGACCGTCTTGAACAGCACGCGCGGGCGCGACACCGCGAGTTCGTAGCCTTCGCGCCGCATGTTCTCGATCAGGATCGTCAGGTGCAGCTCGCCGCGGCCGGCGACTTCGAACACGGTTTCGTCGGCCGTTTCGCGCATGCGCAGCGCGACGTTGGACTTCAATTCGCGTTCGAGCCGCTCGCGCAACTGCCGGCTGGTGACGAACTTGCCCTCGCGGCCGGCCAGCGGACTGGTGTTGACGCAGAAGTTCATCACCAGCGTCGGTTCGTCCACCTTCAGCAGCGGCAGCGCATCGGGCGCATCCGGCGGGCACAGCGTGCAGCCGATGCCGATGTCGTCGATGCCGTTGACGAGCACGATGTCGCCCGCCTGCGCTTCATCGACCAGCCGCCGTTCCAGCCCCTTGAACTTCAAGACCTGATTGACGCGGCCGCGCGTGGTCGGCGCATTCTGCTCGCCCTCGGGGCCGTGCATCACCAGCACCTCCATGCCCGGGCGGATACGGCCGCGCGAGATGCGGCCGATGCCGATCTTGCCGACATAGCTCGAGTAGTCGAGCGCGCAGATCTGCAATTGCAGCGGCCCGTCCGGATCGTCGTCGCGCACCGGCACGTGCGCCAGGATCGCCTCGAACAGCGGGCGCATGTCGCCGCTGCGCACGTCGGGTGTCGTGCCGGCGTAGCCGTTCAGCGCGCTGGCGTAGATCACCGGAAAGTCGAGCTGTTCTTCGGTGGCGCCGAGCTTGTCGAACAGGTCGAAGGTGGCGTTGACGACGTAGTCGGGCCGCGCCCCGGGCCGGTCGATCTTGTTGACGACGACGATCGGCTTCAATCCCTGCGCGAGCGCCTTGCGCGTGACGAAGCGCGTCTGCGGCATCGGCCCTTCCACCGCGTCGACCAGCAGCAGCACGCCATCGACCATCGACAACACGCGCTCGACCTCGCCGCCGAAGTCTGCATGCCCCGGCGTATCGACGATGTTGATGTGCGTGCCTTCGTATTCGACCGCGCAGTTCTTGGCCAGGATCGTGATGCCGCGCTCGCGTTCCAGCTCGTTGGAGTCCAGCACGCGTTCGGCGATCTGCTGGTTGTCGCGGAACGTGCCGCTCTGTTGCAGCAGTTTGTCCACCAGCGTGGTCTTGCCGTGATCGACATGGGCGATGATGGCAATGTTGCGCAGCGCGCGAGTCATGGTGTGCCTTCGTTCATGTTTGGCTTGACGAGCCGCTGCGGAGCGAGCACGCCGCTTTCGTTCACTTGCGCCACGCCCAGCAGCCGCGCGCCCGGTCCGAGCACCCGCACGCGGCCGGGCCGCCGCGCCGTGCCGACCGGCAGGCGTTGGCCGAGGCTGAAGCGGCGCGCCGCCTCTGCATCCAGCTCGAGCGTCGGCAGGCTCGCCAGCAAGGCGTCCA
>DATLZG010000178.1:0-4349 GCA_035574095.1 Burkholderiaceae bacterium
GGTGATGGCTGCCCAGGCTGCGCTGGCGTGCTGGAACCGCCGCCGCAGGCCGTTATCAGCAGTGGTAGCCCCAAAATCACGACGTACTGCGTGACGCGGAGGTGACCGGATTTCATGTCCATGGCCTTCCTGATCGGTCGATGGTCTGAAGCAAGATTCCGATCGTCGGCGAGCCGCCGAGCGCTCTTCGTCTGCGCAGGCAAGCTACCTTGACGACCGTTAGAAGACCGTTAGACCGACGCCACAGCGCCAGCTCGCGACCTCGTCGTGGCGACGAACACTTCCATGGGCCGGGGGCGCGCGCGGCGGATTCGGTTAAATCGTGACGCTCTGAGCGGACGAGCCGGCGCCGGCAGCGGCTGCGGTCGCTGAGAGCATTTCGGCCAGGTACTTCGTGAAGGTCGCGCCGTCGGAGACCTTGCCGTGCCCGTGCTCGTCAAGCGCGATATCAAAGCGATCGGCGATGCTCCGCGCTTCCTGCACCAGATTGGAAGTGACGGCAGGATGTCTGGACACGGCCGACAGCATTTCGCCCGCGCCATTCAGGTCGCCGACGATGGCGTGCATTTCAGCGAGCACGCACACGCACGCCATTTGGAGGGGGACGGAGGCCTCGCGAAAGGCGGTCCGTGCCAGGAGCGAAAGCTCGCAATGAACCTCAGGCAGCCGACCTTGCCTGAGTCTCACTCGGGCCAGCATCAGATGCGTATTCGAGAGGTCCTGAGCCTCGTTGCCGATCGCTTCCTCGAGTGCCCGTTCGGCCGCGCTTGCAGCATTGGCCAGATGCCCCAACTTGAGGTACGCGTCGGCAAGAGCGCAGCGTATGCCGCAGACCAAAAGCTTCATCGAATCGCTTTCACGACAACGCTCAAATGCCTCGTTCAGAACAACGACGGCCTCGGCGGCACGGCCGGCCTGCGTCAAAAGGAGTCCAAGCCCATGCAGTGCCTCGACGATTCGCCATCGATCCTCCCTCGCCGTCCTGAACTCTAGCGAGCGAAGGAATAGCTGCTCTGCGGCCTCGAACTGTCCCGTTTCCCGCAACACCCGGGCCAAACTGAAGCGGAAGATGTCGGCACCGATCTCGTCCTGGATCGATTCGGCGGTCTTCAAGCCGGACGAGAAATAGCGAGCGGCGGCTTGCCACGAGCCCGTGATGATCGCGACCCGCCCCAGATGGAACAGGCCCGCGAGGATGCTTTGCAAGTCGCCTTCCGCCCGGGCCGCTGCGAGGGTCTTCTTCGCATAAGTGCGACTTTCGGGTAGACGCCCAGCGAGGTATTCCAGCGTTGCCAACTGACGCCAGACCAGGACCAGGCGCGTACCCTCGGACGCAAACGTCGTTTCCGCCGCTTTTAGGAGATCGATGCCTTCCTGAAACTTCGACCGCAGGTCGCAATAGCGCCCCAGGGCTGTCGCGCCCTTCAGCACGCCGGCTTTGCGCGACTCGAGCGCGTACATCCAAGCGGCTTTGACGTTCTGCAGTTCGCTCTCGATCAGATCCATCGATCGCGGTTCGTCCTTGCCGCGCATGGCGCTTGCCCGTACCAGCAGTTCTGAGAAGAACGAGGCGTGTTTATCCCTCGTGGCGCCCCAGTCAGCGGTACTCTCCAGAATCGACGCGGCGAACTCCTGAACGAGGGGGTGCAGCGAGAACCGGCTGCGCTCAACCCGCACCAGCGACTTGTCGGCCAAGGACAACAGCACCGGCAGCGACGCCCCCGCCACCTCCCGCGCCGCTTCGCGGGTGAAGCCGCCGCGAAACACCGACAGCTTGGCGAGCGCGTCGCGCTCGGCGGGCAGCAGCAGGCGCCAGGACTGCTCAAGCGTGGCCTCGATGCTCGCCTGCCGCGCCGGTCGCGCCGGATCTTGCGCCCGCAGCAGTTCGGCGCCGGCGCTGATCTCCTCGGCGATCTCCCGGCAACTGAGCAGTCGGATCCACGGCGCTGCCAGCTCGATCGCCAGCGGCAGGCCGTCGACGCGGCGGCAGATCTCGGCGATACCGGCGGTCTGCGCTTGCGCGTCGAAGGTTGGGCGGGTCTGGCGCGCGCGTTCGATGAACAGACGCACGGCATCGAAGTCGGTGGCGCGGTGATCGTCCTCGATGGACGGGCAAGGCAGGCCGTCGAGAGGGAAGACGGCCTCCTCGGTGAGGCCGAGTCGCACGCGCGACGTGACCAACAGCTTCAGGCACGGGCACCGTTGCAGCAGATCCTGCAGCAGTGGTGCGCTGTGCGCGAGGTGCTCGAAGTTGTCGAGCACCAGCAGCGCGCAGCGCGCGCTCAGGTAGTCGGTCACCTGCTCGATCGGCGCCGCCGTGCCGTGCAATGCCAGAGCTAGGGCACGCGCGATGCGCGCGCCGATCCCCTCCGGCTCAGGCACATCTTCGAGCGCAACGAAGTGGGTGCCGTCGGCAAAGCGCTGCACGCCGTCACTTGCCACGCGTTGCGCCAGCGCGCTCTTGCCGACACCGCCCGGACCGAGCAGTGTCACGAGCCGCACGTCGGCGCGCGCTAGCAGTGCGGCCAGCTCCCGCCGTTCGACCGTGCGGCCGACGAAGTCGGAATCGCCGGACGGCGCGGCCGCCAGATCAGCGCGCACCGCGGGCGCGTTGCGACGGCCGGCCTCCCGCAACAGCGCCCGCGTCTGCGCGCTCGGCTCGATGCCAAGCTCTTCGGAAAGCCGCTGCGCGAAGTTACCGTAGGCGCGTTGCGCCTCGGCGTTGCGGCCATGCGCTTGCAGCAGCCGCAGGTAGACCTGCAATACCGGCTCGTCCAGCGGATCGTAGTGCAGCAGCCGCGCGGTCAGATCGAGCCGGTCGTCGGCGCAGACTTCGTTCCTGGGTCCGCCGCCCGGAGACGAGACCGCGGCCGGCGGCTCCGCGGTCAGCCGGGCGATGACGGCATCCCGCCACCGCCCGTGCAGGCGCCGCCGCTCCGCGCTCAACCACTCGACGAAGGGCGCCGCGGCGTTCGTCTCGAAGCCAGTGAGCAGCGGCCCGCCGTAGAGGCGAATCGCCGCGCTCGGATCGGTCGCGAGCGTGTGCTCGAATCGGGCCACATCGGTCTCGACCGTCCAGCGCAGCGCGTCGGCGCGTACCTCGAGACCGCTCGGCCACGGCAGTTTGCGGATCTGGGCCAGCGTGAACCGCAAGTTGCCGCGCGCCAGCTCCTCGTTGCGGTCGGGCCAAAACAGATGGGCGAGCCGTTCGCGGGTGACCCAGGCGTCGTGCAGCGCCAGATAGGCGAGCAGTTGGAAGCGGCGTTCGGCGGCGAGCGGTTCGCTGCGGTCGGCGATCCGCACCGCCGGTACGCCCAGCAAACGCAGCGAGACCTCCATTTCTCGCCTCCGACCGCGGCACCGCGTTTGCGTGTCCGCCGAGCGGTACGGGACTAGGCCGCAGGGCCGGGAGGGATTCGCACGTCGGTGCTCGCAAGCATTATGGTCATCTGAACGCGCAACAGCCACCGCATATTCCGCCAATTCGATGGCGAAGCGCCGACACCGAGCGGGAGCCCTAGGCGCCGGTGCGGCGCAGCCGGTTCTCAGGGCGATTCCCTATTCGGAATTCGTTACAGCGCCGTGGGCCGAAGCGCGTAGCCGTGCGAGGAGGGGAATGATCCCGGCAACCGGGGCGCAGGGGTGAGAGGTACCGGGCGCACCGGGCGTTGGAGATCCCTCGTGGCTGCGCTGCTCGGGATGACACAGACAGTGCTGCGCTCCCTGGCAGCAGTGGCGCGGCGAGTGCACGTCGGCACGACCGCGCTACATCAGCACGATGTCGTACTGCTCCTGGTGGTAGGCGGTCTCGACCTGCATGCTGATCGGGCGGCCGATGAAGTCCGACAGCATCGCCAGCGACTGCGACTCCTCCTCCAGGAACAGGTCGATCACCGGCTGCGAGCCGAGGATGCGGAACTCGCGCACCGACTGGCCGGCCTGGCCGAACTGGCGCGCTTCGCGCAGGATCTCGCGCAGGATCTCGTAGCACACGGTGCGTGCGGTCTTGACCTCGCCGCGGCCGCCGCACACCGGGCACGGCTCGCACAGGATGTGCGCCAGCGATTCGCGCGTGCGCTTGCGCGTCATCTCCACCAGGCCGAGCTGCGTGAAGCCCGATACCGTCATGCGCGTGCGGTCGCGCGCCAGCGCCTTCTTGAACTCGGCCAGCACCGCGTCGCGGTGTTCGGCGTTCATCATGTCGATGAAATCGATCACGATGATGCCGCCCAGGTTGCGCAGCCGCAGTTGGCGCGCGATCGCGTGCGCCGCTTCCAGGTTGGTCTTGAAGATCGTGTCGTCGAAGCTGCGCGTGCCGACGAAGCCGCCGGTGTTGACGTCGATCGTCG
>DATLZG010000179.1:0-12575 GCA_035574095.1 Burkholderiaceae bacterium
ACGACGCCGGCGGCGGGCGAAGGAATCTCCATCGACGCCTTGTCCGATTCCACCGTGATCAGCGACTGCTCTTTCGCGACCACGTCGCCGGGCTTGACCAGCACTTCGATGACCTCGACGTCCTTGAAGTCGCCGATGTCCGGCACCCTGATCTCGACCATGTTGGCCATCGTCTGCTCCTCGTGCGCGCGCTTGGACGGTGTTATTGCTCGCGGTGCCCCGCTGGCGAGGGCCGGTCAGTCGCGGGTCGGATTCGGCTTGTTCGGATCGATGCCGTACTTCTTGATCGCTTCCGCCACCTTGGCGACCGGGATGGTGCCTTCATCGGCGAGCGCCTTCAGCGCCGCCACGGTCACGAAGCGGCGATCGACTTCGAAGAATTCGCGCAGCTTGGCGCGCGTGTCCGAGCGGCCGAAGCCGTCGGTGCCGAGCACGCGATAGTCGCGGCCGCGCGGCAGGTACGGCCGGATCTGGTCGGCGAACAGCCGCATGTAGTCGGTGGCGGCGACGATCGGCCCGGCCGTGCGTTCGAGCTGCTCGGTCACATACGCCTTGCGCGGCTTGTCGGTCGGATGCAGCAGGTTCCAGCGTTCGCAGTCGATGCCGTCGCGCCGCAGTTCGGTGAAGCTGGTCACGCTCCACACGTCGCCGGCGATACCCCAATCCTTCTCGAGCATTTCGGCGGCGGCGATCGCTTCGCGCAGAATCGTGCCGCTGCCGAGCAGTTGCACGCGCGGAATCGACATGCCGCTGCCGCTGCCCGCCGGGCCCTCGCGCAGCCGGTACATGCCCTTGAGAATGCCCTGCTCCTGTCCCTTCTTCAGGCCGGGATGCGGGTAGTTCTCGTTCATCACGGTGATGTAGTACCAGACGTTCTCCTGGTCTTCGACCATGCGCTTCAAGCCGTGCTGCATGATCACCGCCAGCTCGTGCGCGAAGGTCGGGTCGTAGCTGACGCAGTTCGGGATCGTCGCGCTCATCAGATGCGAGTGCCCGTCCTGGTGCTGCAGACCCTCGCCGTTCAGCGTCGTGCGGCCGCTGGTGGCACCGAGCAGGAAGCCGCGCGACTGCATGTCGCCGGCCGCCCAGCAGAGGTCGCCAACGCGCTGGAAACCGAACATCGAATAGAAGATGTAGAACGGCACCATGATGCGGTTGTGCGTCGAGTAGCTGGTCGCCGCCGCGATCCAATCCGCCATCGCGCCCGCTTCGTTGATGCCCTCTTCCAGGATCTGGCCCTTCTTGTCCTCCCGGTAGTACATCACCTCGTTCTTGTCGACCGGCTCATACAACTGCCCCTGCTGGCTGAAGATGCCGAGTTGCCGGAACATCCCCTCCATGCCGAACGTGCGTGCCTCGTCGGGAATGATCGGCACCACGCGCGGACCGACCGTCTTGTCGCGCACCAGTTGGGTGAGGAAGCGAACGAACGCCTGCGTGGTGCTGATCTCGCGCCCGGCGGCGGTCGGCTCGAGGATCGCGGCGAACGCGTCGAGGTCCGGCACTTTCAGCTTTTCGTCCGCATTGCGCCGCCGCTGCGGCAGATAGCCGCCGAGCGCGCGCCGCCGCTCGTGCAGATACTTCATCTCCGGCGTGCTGTCCGCCGGCTTGTAGAACGGCACTTCCTCGAGTTTGTCGTCGGGCACCGGGATGTTGAATCGATCGCGGAATTCGCGGATCGCGTCGAGGTCGAGCTTCTTGACCTGGTGCGTCGGGTTCCTCGCTTCGCCGACCTTGCCCATGCCGTAGCCCTTGACCGTCTTGGCCAGGATCACCGTCGGCTGACCGACGTGTTTGACCGCCGCCGCGTAAGCGGCGTAGATCTTGTGCGGATCGTGGCCACCGCGGTTTAGCCGCCAAATGTCCGCATCGGTCATGCGCGACACCAGCTCGAGCGTCTGCGGATACTTGCCGAAGAAGTGCTTGCGCACGAAGGCGCCGTCGTTGGCTTTGTAGTTCTGATACTCGCCGTCGACGGTCTCTTCCATCAGCCGCAGCAGCCAGCCGTCCTTGTCTTTCGCGAGCAGCGGATCCCAGTACGACCCCCAGATCAGCTTGATCACGTTCCAGCCGGCGCCGCGGAAACTTCCCTCCAATTCCTGGATGATCTTGCCGTTGCCGCGCACCGGACCGTCGAGCCGCTGCAGGTTGCAGTTGATCACGAAGATCAGGTTGTCGAGCTTCTCGCGCGCCGCCATGCCGATGGCGCCGAGCGATTCGGGCTCGTCCATTTCGCCGTCGCCGCAGAAGCACCACACCTTGCGGCCCTCGGTATTGGCGATGCCGCGCGCGTGCAGGTACTTCATGAAGCGGGCCTGGTAGATGGCTTGCAGCGGCCCCAGTCCCATCGACACCGTCGGGAACTGCCAGAAGTCCGGCATCAGCTTCGGGTGCGGATAGGAAGTGATGCCTTTGCCGTCGACGTCGCGCCGGAAGTTGTTCAACTGCTCTTCGGTCAGCCGCCCTTCGAGAAAAGCGCGCGCATAGACGCCCGGCGACGAATGACCCTGAAAGTAAATCAGGTCGCCGCCGAAATCCGCGTTCGGCGCCCGCCAGAAGTGGTTGAACCCCACCTCCATCAGCGTGCCCACCGACGCGTAGCTGGCGATGTGGCCGCCAAGGTCGCCGTCGCCGCGGTTGGCGCGCACCACCATCGCCATCGCGTTCCAGCGGCAGTACGAGCGGATGCGCTCCTCCAGCGCGGGATCTCCCGGTGACTTCTCCTCGAGGTGCGGCGGGATCGTATTGACGTACGCGGTATTGGCGGAAAACGGGATGTAAGCGCCCGAGCGGCGCGCTTGCTCGATCAACTTCTCGAGCAAGTAGTGCGCGCGCTGCGGCCCCTCGCGCGCGATGACCGTTTCGAGCGCTTCCAACCATTCCTGGGTTTCGAGTACGTCGGGGTCGTTGGCCGCCTGCAGATTCGCCGCCATGCTTCGTCTCCTTGTCCGATGCGGGCCGCTACGCGTCGCCTCGTGATCGTTCTCGGCCGGAGCCAACTGTAGCAGCGGCCGCGCGTAATTCCAAATTACGCATCATGGTTTCTTTATACGAAACCAATTGATCTCGTTCTCCCCTGCCAAGATCGACCGTTGTTGCTCGTTTCCGGCCCCGGCTGCGCCGCGGCTTGTCCTCATAATATGCCCGCACTCCTATTTGTTGCCCGCGCGGCGATGCATGACGCGCGCCTGATCCGATGACCGACCGCAGCGAGTCCGGTTCGCTGCTCGATACCCTCGACGCGCTGGCGGCGTCCCGGTTGCGCCCGCGCGTGCGCGCGCCCCGCCTGCCCTTCATCATCATCGCCGGCATCGTCGCGCTGATCGCCGGCTTGTTCGTCGCGCTGGTGCTCGAGCAGCGCCAGATTCAACGCGAAGCAATCAGCCGCGATGTGGACGCCGCCGCTCGTCAGCTCGGCCTCCGGCTGGATGCCGTCGGCGAGTCGCTGCTCGCGCTGGCGCTCGAACTGGGCGATGCGCCGAGTCCGCGCGACCGGTTCAAGGTGCGTGCAGAAGAACTGCTCGCTACCAAGCGCGAACTGGTACGGGTGCAGTACATCGACGCGGCCGGGCGCGTTCTGGCGCAGGTCGATACGGCACCGGTTCTCGGCGGTCCGACCCCAGTCAGCCCGGCGCTCGAAACCGCTCTGAGTCAAGCGCACGCCGGCGGCGGATTGCTGTTCACGCACGTCGCCGACGAGGCCGCCCAGTTCGCAGTCATCGTGCCGCTGCCCGCGGCGCACGCCGGCGCGCTCGTCGCGCGCATCGACGCCGGCGCGTTCCTGTTGCGTGTCGTCGCGCCCGAAATCATCGGCCGCTACCGCCTCGCCCTGATCGCGGGCGAACACGCGCTGGCCAGCACCAGCGCGGCGTTTGCAGACGGCACCCAGTCGCTGAGTTATGCGACCACGATCTCGCCGCTGCCGGACAACGTGCGCTTGCTCGCATTCCCCTACCGAGTCGAGGCCCCGCTGCTGCGCGATGCGCTCGTCTGGGTCGTGGCCGGGTTGACGGCGGCGGTGATCATCGCGCTCGCGTCGCTGGCGCGCTATACGACACGCCAGCTCAAGCTCGATCGCGCGTTGCTCGCCGAGACCGCGCTACGCCGGGCGATGGAGGATTCGCTGGCGATCGGCTTGCGCGTGCTCGACATGAACGGCGTGATCCGCTACGTGAACCGCGCGTTCTGCCGCATGTCGGGCTGGTCGGCGGCCGAGCTGGTCGGCCGCAAGGCACCGTTTCCGTACTGGGCGCCGGAAGACGTCGAGCGCAACACGCGGGCGCTGACGGCCATGCTCGAGGGCGGCGAGCCGGCCGACGGGGTCGAGGTCGCGGTCTGCCGGCCGGACGGCTCACGCTTCGATTCACACATGCACTCCTCACCGCTGGTCGACGCCGACGGCAACCAGCTCGGCTGGATGACGTCGATGACCGACGTGACCGAGCAGCGGCGCGTGCGGCTGGAGTTGGCCGCCGCGCACGAGCGCTTCAAGACCGTGCTGGAGTCGCTCGACGCGGCGGTGTCGGTGGTGGCGCCGGAAAGCGGCGAGCTGTTGTTCGCCAACCGCTCTTACTTGGAGCGCTTCGGCGCCAGCGCGGACGGCCACCAGCGGCTGCACGGCGGGCTGCGCCAGCGCGACAGCGGCGAGCTGTTCGACGCCGCCACCGAACGCTGGTTCGATGTGCGAACGCGCACGATCCAATGGCCGGCGGAACTGCAATCGGTGTCGGGCAACGACGCCCGCAGCGCGCGCCTGCAGATCGCCAGCGACATCACGCTGCGCAAGGCGGCCGAAGAGATGGCGCGCCAGCAGCAGGAGAAAGTGCATTTCGCCGCACGCCTGACGACGCTCGGCGAGATGGCATCGTCGCTCGCGCATGAGCTGAACCAGCCGCTGGCGGCGATCACCAACTACAGCGAGGGGGCGCTGGCGCGGCTGCGCGCCGGCAAGCTGCCGCCGGCGGAGCTCGAGCAGGCATTGGCCAAACTCGCGCAGCAGGCACAGCGCGCGGCCGGCATCATCCGCCGCATTCGCGAGTTCGTGAAGCGGTCCGAACCGCGCCGCCAACCGACGCCCGCCGGCCGCATCGTGGAAGACGCCATCGCGATCGCGCAAATCGAAGCCGACAAGAAGGGCATCGCCATTTGCGCCAGCATCGACCCGGAGTTGCCGGCCCTGGACGTCGATCCGATCCTGATCGAACAGGTGCTGCTGAACCTGCTGAAGAACTCGCTCGATTCGATGGAGCGGGCCGCGCTACGTCGCATCGACATCGAGGTCGCGCCGACCGCCGTCGGCGAAGCCGAAGTGCGCGTGATCGATCGCGGCACCGGCTTTGCGGCCGAACACCTGCCGCACCTGTTCCAGCCGTTTTTCAGCACCAAGCCCGACGGCATGGGCATGGGGCTGAGCATCTGCCGCTCGATCGTCGAATTCCACCATGGCCGCATGCTGCTCGAGCCCAATCCCGAGCCGAGCGGCGGCGCGATCGTGCGGTTTACGCTACCGCTCGCCGTGCAATCCGAACCTGCATTGACAAGCCGCACATGACTTCCCCGCCGACGTTAGAAGCTCCGTCCTCACCGGCCGACGCCGAAGAACCGCGCGGCGTCGTTTACGTCGTCGACGACGACGAGGCGGTGCGCGACTCGTTGCAGTACCTGCTCGAAGCGAGCCACTACCAGGTGCGCACCTACGCCAGCGCCGAAGCGTTCCTGCAGGAATTCGACCCGCAGGCGATCGCGGTGCTGATCCTCGACGTGCGCATGCCCGGCAAAAGCGGGTTGCAGTTGCAGGACGAGCTGCTGGCGCGCAAAGCGCCCCTGCCGATCGTGTTCATCACCGGCCACGGCGACGTTCCGATGGCGGTGTCGACGATGAAAAAGGGCGCGGCCGATTTCATCGAGAAGCCGTTCAACCAGGCCGACCTGAAAGCGCTGGTCGAACGGCTGCTCGTGCGCGCGCGCGAGCAGGCGGCGGCGGCCGAGCGGCAGCGCATGAATGAAGCCCTGCTGGCGAAGCTCACTGCCCGTGAGCAGCAGGTGCTGGAACGCATCGTCGCCGGGCGGCTGAACAAGCAGATCGCCGACGATCTGGGGATCGCGATCAAAACGGTCGAAGCGCATCGCGCCAACATCATGGACAAACTGCAGGCCAACACCGTGGCCGATCTGATGCGCGTGGCGCTGGCGAGCGGCACCGGCAACAGTTGAGGCGCACGGCGGCGCGCACTGCGCCGCGTAGAATCCGCGCGCTTCCCTTCTTTTCAATCCCCCGATGCCAGCCCGGTTAATCGACGGCAAGGCGCTTGCCGCGCAGGTCCGCGCC
Source organism: Burkholderiaceae bacterium (assembly GCA_035574095.1). GTDB lineage: Bacteria > Pseudomonadota > Gammaproteobacteria > Burkholderiales > Burkholderiaceae_F > JAKANT01. The sequence goes on from DATLZG010000179.1 coordinate 6,329, forward strand.
GAACTCGCGCCGCGCATCGCGGCGCTCGCCGCGCGCGGCGTCCGGCCCGGGCTCGCCGTGCTGCTCGTCGGCGACGACCCGGCGTCGGCCATCTACGTGCGCAACAAGGTCAAAGCGTGCGAGGAAACGGGCATCCGCTCGTTCTTCGAGCATCTGCCGGCACGCACCGCGCAGGCGGAACTGCTCGCCCGCGTGCGTTCGCTCAACGACGACCCGGCTGTACACGGCATCCTCGTGCAGCTGCCGCTGCCGCCACATCTCGACGCGCAGCAGATCGTCGATGCGATCGCCTGCGACAAGGACGTCGACGGGCTGCATCCGATCAACGCCGGCCTGATGCTGATGGGCAGGCCGCGTTTTCGTTCCTGCACGCCGTACGGCGTGATGCGGATGCTGGCCGCGATCGACTGCACGCTGGCCGGCAAGCACGCGGTGGTGATCGGCCGCTCGAACATGGTGGGCAAACCGATGGCGATGCTGCTGCTCGCCGCCGATGCCACCGTAACGCTTTGCCATTCGCGCACGCGCGATCTGGCAGCGATCGCCCGGCAGGCGGACGTATTGATCGCCGCCGCCGGCAGACGCAACCTGGTGACGGCCGACATGGTCAAACCCGGCGCGGTCGTGATCGATGTCGGGACCAATCGCACGCCGGAGGGCAAGCTGGTCGGCGACGTCGACTTCGCGGCCGTGCGCGAAGTCGCCGGCGCGATCTCGCCGGTGCCCGGCGGTGTCGGCCCGATGACGATCGCGATGCTGCTGGTCAACACAGTCGAGGCGGCGGAGCGAAGCACCGGCCGTCCGCCCTCGGCCAGCGGCGGCTCCGGGCGCGCCTGACCCCCGACTCTCTGGACTTCCGATTCCCGGACTTCGATGCCTTTCGATCTGAACAGTAACCCGCTGCTCGACTTCAGCGACCTGGCGCGCTTCGACGCCATCCGGCCGGCGCACATCACGCCCGCGGTCGACGCACTGCTCGCCGAGTGCCGCACGACGGTCGCCCGCATTACCGACGCTCGAACGCCCGCCGACTGGACGAGCGTGGTCGAGGCGCTGGACGACGCCACCGAGCGGCTGTCGCGCGCGTGGGGCGCGGTCGCGCACCTCAATGCGGTGGTCGACACGCCCGAGCTGCGCGCCGAGTACAACGCCAACCTGCCGAAGGTCACCGCCTTCTGGACCGAGCTGGCGCAAAACGAAGCGCTGTATGGCAAGTTCAAGGCTCTGGCCGCGCGCCCGGACTTCGCCGCCTGGCCGGCCGCGCGCCGCAAGGTGGTCGAAAACGAACTGCGCGACTTCCGCCTCGGAGGGGCCGAACTGCCGGCCGCGCAAAAGGCGCGCTTCAAGCAGTTGCGCGAGCGCGCCGCGCAGCTTTCCACCCGTTTCGCCGAAAACGTGCTGGACGCGACCAATGCGTTCGCTCTGTACATCGACGACGCGGCGCAGCTCGCCGGCGTGCCCGCAGACGCGTTGCAGATGTACCGCGAAGCCGCGGCGGCGGAAGGCAAGCCCGGCTACAAGCTGACGCTGCAGTTTCCGAGCTACATGCCGGTGATGCAGTACGCCGACGACCGTGCGCTGCGTGCGCGGCTGCACCGCGCCTATTACACGCGGGCGAGCGAGTTCGGCCCGCCGGAGTGGGACAACACGGCGCCGATGCTCGAGCTTCTGCGCCTGCGGCGCGAAGCGGCGCAACTGCTCGGCTTCGCCAATTACGCCGAGCTGTCGCTGGCGACGAAAATGGCATCGACGCCGGCCGAGGTGCTCGAATTCCTGCGCGACCTGGCGCGCCGCTCCCGCCCGTACGCCGAGCGCGACATGGCCGAGCTGCGCGACTTCGCGGCGACCGAGCTCGGCATCGCCGATCTGCAAGCCTGGGACATTGCCTACGCGAGCGAGAAGCTGCGCCAGCGCCGCTACGCGTACTCCGAGCAGGAGCTGAAGCAATACTTTCCCGAGCACCGCGTGCTGGCCGGACTGTTCAAGCTGATCGAGACGCTGTTCTCGGTGACGATCAAACCCGACCAAGGTCCGGTCTGGCATCCGGACGTCAAGCTGTATCGGATCGAGACGCAAGCCGGCGACCTGATCGGCCAGTTCTATCTAGACCTGTACGCGCGCGAGCACAAGCAGGGCGGCGCCTGGCAGGACGACGCGCGCTCGCGCCGCCGTTCGACGCGCGGCGTGCAGACACCGGTGTCGTTCCTGACCTGCAATTTTTCGCGCCCGGTCGGCGGCAAGCCGGCGCTTTTCACGCACGACGAAGTGCTGACGCTGTTTCACGAATTCGGTCACGGGCTGCACCACCTGCTGACGCGCGTGGACGAACTGGGTGTGTCGGGCCTGCACGGCGTCGAATGGGACGCGGTGGAACTGCCCAGCCAGTTCATGGAGAATTTCGCTTGGGAGTGGGAGGTTCTGCAGACGTTGACCGGCCATGTCGACGACGGCCGGCCGCTGCCGCGCCCGCTGTACGACAAGCTGATCGCGGCCAAGAACTTCCAGAGCGGCTACTGGATGGTGCGGCAACTGGAATTCGGCCTGTTCGACATGCGCCTGCACAGCGATTTCGATCCGACGCGCGCCACCGCCGCGGACCTGCAGCGCTTGGCCGAGGAAGTGCGGCGCGAAGTGTCGGTCGTCGTGCAGCCGGATTATCTGCGTTCGGCGCACAGCTTCACGCACATCTTTTCGGGCGGTTATGCCGCCGGCTACTACAGCTACAAGTGGGCGGAGGTGCTGTCGGCCGACTGCTATGCCGCGTTCGAGGAAGCGGGCCGCGTGCTGGACCCGGCGATCGGCGGCCGCTTCCTGAACGAGATCCTCGCCGTCGGGGGCAGCCGCCCGGCAATCGAGTCGTTCATTGCCTTCCGCGGTCGCAAGCCGCGGATCGAGGCCCTCTTGCGCCACAACGGCATGGCCGGTTGAAGGAGCGGAAACCATGCGCAGCCGGACGGTCTTGATCGCATTGTCGCTCGCGCCGGCCTTTGCCTGCGCCCAGTACAAGTGGATCGACGCCGACGGGCGCGTCGCGTACGGGGACAATCCGCCGCGCGACGCGCGCAATGTCCAGCGCGTCGACGCGCGCGGCGCCAGCGGCGAAGCCGACGCGCTGGCGGCGCTGCCGTTCGAACTGCGCCGCACGGCGCGCGACTTCCCGGTGACGCTGTATACGACCCGCGACTGCGCGCCCTGCGAAGCGGCGCGCGCGCTGCTCGCCGCGCGCGGCATCCCGTACGCGGAGCGTACCGTGACGACGCCGCACGATCTCGAAGCGCTGGAAAAGCTCGGCCACGGCAAACGGCTGCCGGTGCTCACCGTCGGCCGCCAGGTGCAGCGCGAATTCGAAGCCGGGGCGTGGAACGCGCTGTTGGACGCGGCCGGCTATCCGCGTGCCTCGCAACTGCCGCGCACTTGGCAGCAGCCGGCGCCGCAGCCTCTGGCGCCACGTTCGGAGCCGGCGGCGGCGGGCGAGACGGCAGCACAAGCCAACTGACCCGATGCCTTGGACGCTCGCCACCTGGAACGTCAACTCGCTGAAAGTCAGGCTGCCGCACCTTCTCGACTGGCTCGGCGCCCATGCGCCGGACATCGTTTGCCTGCAGGAAACCAAACTGCCGGACGACCGCTTTCCCGCCGCCGAGCTGCAAGCGGCCGGCTATCGCAGCGTCTATGCGGGGCAAAAGACCTACAACGGGGTAGCGATCCTGACTCGGCGGGACGCGGCGGCGAGCGAAGTGCAGATCAACTTGCCCAACTTCGCCGACGAGCAGAAGCGCCTGCTCGCGGTCTCGCTGGACGGCCTGCGCGTCGTCTGCGCTTACGTGCCGAACGGCCAGAGCGTCGGCAGCGACAAGTATGAATACAAGCTCGAGTGGCTGGCCGCGCTGACCGACTGGCTGCGCGGCGAGTTGGCCCGCCACGAGAAGCTCGTGCTCGCCGGCGACTTCAACATCGCGCCCGAGGAGCGCGACGTGCACGACCCCGCGCTCTGGGAAGGGCAAGTGCTGTTCTCCGAGCCGGAGCGCGCGGCCTTCCGTGCGCTGCTCGATCTGGGCCTGAAGGACGCCTTCCGCCTGTTCGAGCAGCCCGCGCGCAGCTATACGTGGTGGGACTACCGCAACCTGGCGTTCCGTCGCAAGATGGGCTTGCGCATCGACCACATCCTGCTGTCGCCGGCACTGGCGGCGCAGTGCACTGCCTGCACGATCGACGTCGAACCGCGCCGGCGCGAGCAGCCGAGCGATCACGCGCCCGTGATCGCGACGTTTGCCTGACGCGCACGGCCGGCGGCGCGCGCGTCGCTGCGCAGGCTCTGACTGCTCGACCGCCGCTACTGCACCGCCAACGCGCCGGCGCCCGCCGCCGCCACAGCCGTCATGTTGACGATCCGGCGCACGGTCGAGGCCGGCGTCAGGATGTGCACCGGCTTGGCGGCCCCGAGCAGGATGCCGCCGACCGTGATGCCGCCGCCGGCGGTCATGCGTAGCACGTTGTAGGTGATGTTGGCGGCATCCACGTTGGGCATCACCAGCAGGTTGGCGTCCACCGTCAGGCGCGAGTCGGGGAACACCGCGTCGCGCACGGCCTTCGACAGCGCGGCGTCGCCCTGCATCTCGCCTTCGACCATCAGATCCGGTGCACGGGCGACGATCAAGTCGAGCGCCGCGCGCATCTTCTGCGCCGACGGGTGATCGGAGCTGCCGAAGCTCGAATGCGACAGCAGCGCGACCGCCGGCGTGAGACCGAAGCGGCGCACCTCCTCGGCTGCGAGCAGCGTCATCTCGCACAACTGCTCCGCGGTCGGGTCGGCGTTCACGTGCGTGTCGCAGATGAACAGTTGCCGCTCGTGCAGGATCAGCATCTGCATCGCGGCCAGCGTCTGCACGCCCGGGCGCGTGCCGACGATGTCGCGCACGTAACGCAGATGGCCGTGGTAGTTGCCCTGCACGCCGCACAGCATCGCGTCGGCGTCGCCGCGCACGAGCAAGATGGCGCCCGCCACCGTCGGCCGCGTGCGCAGATCTTCCTTCGCCTGCGCGCGCGTGACGCCCTTGCGCTTGCACAGCCGGTAGTACTCGTTCCAGGCCGCGTTGTAGCGCGGATCATCAAGGATATTCACGCATTCGCAGTTGTCGCCGGGCACCAAGCGCAGCCCGTAACTGGCGATGCGCATCGCGATCACATCCGCCCGCCCGACCAGGATCGGCCGCGCGATGCCTTCGTCCACCACCACCTGCGCGGCGCGCAGCACGCGCTCGTCCTCGCCCTCGGCGTAAATCACGCGCCGCGGGCTTTTCTTCGCCGCTTCGAACACCGGCTCCATGCTGCGGCCGGACTGGTACACGAAGCGGCGCAACCGCCTGCGGTAGGCGTCCATGTCGGCGAGCGGTCGCGTCGCCACGCCGCTGTCCATCGCCGCCTGCGCCACCGCCGGCGCGATGCGCTCGATCAGGCGCGGATCGAAGGGCTTGGGAATCAGGTACTCGGGACCGAAACGCAGACCGCCCGCACCATAGGCGGAGGCCACCTCGTCCGGAATCTCGGCGTGCGTCAGCTCGGCGAGCGCGCGCACGCAAGCGAGCTTCATCGCTTCGTTGATCGTCGTGGCGCCGACGTCGAGCGCGCCGCGGAAGATGAACGGAAAGCACAGGACGTTGTTGACCTGGTTCGGATAGTCGGAGCGGCCGGTGCCGATGATGCAGTCGGGGCGCACCGCTTTCGCCTGCTCCGGCATGATCTCCGGCGTCGGATTGGCCATCGCGAAGATCAGTGGCTGCGGCGCCATCGCGCGCACCATCTCGGGTTTCAGCGCGCCGGCGGTCGACAAACCAAGGAACACGTCGGCACCGGGCATCACGTCGGCCAGCGTGCGCGCGCTCGTCTCGCGCGCATAGCGAGCCTTGCTCTCTTCCAGCCCGGCGCGCCCCCGGTGCAGCACGCCCTTCGAGTCGGCGACGAAGACGTTGGCGCGCGCCAGCCCCAGCGCCACCAGCAGGTCGAGGCAGGCGATCGCCGCCGCACCGGCGCCGCTGCACACCAGCTTGACGCGGCCGATGTCCTTGCCGACGTACTTCAAGCCGTTCAGTACCGCCGCCGCGGCGACGATCGCGGTGCCGTGCTGGTCGTCGTGAAACACCGGAATCTTCATCCGCTCGCGCAGCTTGCGCTCGATGTAGAAGCACTCCGGCGCCTTGATGTCTTCCAGGTTGATGCCGCCGAACGTCGGCTCCAGCGCGGCGATGAT
>DATLZG010000180.1:0-2677 GCA_035574095.1 Burkholderiaceae bacterium
GCCTCGCCGCCGTGCGGAAAGTGATCGCGGTGATCGCCGTCTTCGGTCAGCCACACGCCGCCGTAGACGACCCTGACCTGTGTGCCGGGACGCCCGTGCAGGATCAGCATCGGCTCGTGGTCGAGATCGATCGTTCGCGTCGCCATCAACTGCCAGTCTTTTCTCATCGCGAGCCTCTTGCGGTACGTCGCGGCTGCCGTCCAGCCGTGGCGCCACTTTGGCGATGCGACTTTGCGTGCGTGTTGCGCGCCGTCGTGCCGCAGATTGCGGATGCAACGCGGCTCAAGCGACGGCGGCGGGCGCCAGCCGCATGCGCAGGCGGCGGAACATCGCGCCGTCAGCGTGCGGTTCGATCGCGAAACCGGAGGCACGCGCGAGCGACAGCATCGCCCGATTCTCGGCCAGCACGTCGGCACCGAACTCGACGACACCCGCGTCGCTAGCCGCGTCCGCCAGCAGCAGCAGCAGCAGGCGCCCGAGCCCGCGGCCCTGCCAGCGATCGTCGAGCACGAGAGCGACCTCGGCCCGCTCGCGCGGCGACTCATCGGCGGCGACGTACTGCGCGACACCGATCAGTCGCCGGCCGTCGTCCGCGCGCGCGAATGCGGCGAACGTCATGCGGCGCCGGTAATCGACGGCGACGATGTGCGCGAGCAGCGCCGGCGTCAGCTCCGGCAGCGTCATGAAGAAGCGCAGGTAACGCGTGTGCGCGGACAGGCCGCGGAAGAACGCCTGCACGGCTGGCCCATCGCTCGCCAGGATCGGGCGCACCAGCACCGGCGCGCCGTTGCGCAGGGTCAGGCAGCGGATCAGGTGGATCGGATAGTCGAGAACGACGTCGTCCATGGCGCGACTCCTCGATCGCATGCGCGATGCGACGAAGTTCACGCCGCGGCCGTTGCATCGGCGTTGCGGGACGGCGCGATGGGATTGCGGCTGCAATCGCAGCCGCCGCGCTCGCTAGAGCGCTATCGCCACGGATTCACACGGATGGCCGCGGATTCCTTCGCCTGCCGCGAACCGAGAAGGCTTGACCGCGGATTGCACGGATTGGGCCGATTTCAAAGTCCGTGTGAATCCGTGTTCATCCGCGGCAAGGCCTTACTAGCGCACGGTAGCCGGAGTCTTTGGCCACGGATTCACACGGATGGCCACGGATTGCGGTCGATATGCCGCGCCGTTGGCGCGAACCCAGAAGGCTCAACCACGGATTGCACGGATCTCGGAATCCGTATGAATCCGTGTTCATCCGTGGCGAAATGCCTTCCTAGCGCACGATCTCGACGTCGGCGTCGAAGCGGTAGCCGGCGCCGCGTTCGGTGACGATGAAGCGCGGCTGGGAGGGATCCGGCTCGATCTTGCGTCGCAGGCGCAGGATCTGCACGTCGATCGAGCGGTCGTACACCTCGGCGTTGTGCAGGCGGGACAGATCGAGCAGCTGGTCGCGGCTCAGCACGCGCTGCGGTGCTGAAAGGAAGGCCACCAGCAGGCTGAACTCGCCGTTGGTCAGATCGACCATCTTGGCATCCGGACCCTTCAGCTTGCGCAGCCCGATGTTCAGCTCCCACTGGCCGAAGCGGTAGGCGCGCACTTTGGCGATGGCGTCCGCCACCGTGGCCTGCGCTTTCGCGCGCCGCAGCAGCGCGCGGATGCGCGCCAGCAGTTCGCGCGGCGAGAACGGCTTGGTCAGATAGTCGTCGGCGCCCAGCTCGAGCCCCATCACGCGGTCGGCTTCCTCCGCGCGGCCGGTCAGCATCAGGATCGGGATTTGCGATTTCTCGCGCAGTTGGCGCGCGATCTGCATGCCGTCTTCGCCCTGCAGCCGCACGTCGAGCACGACCAGATCGATCGTCTCGCGCGCCATCACGGCTTGCAGTTCCTTGCCGCTGGCGACCGCCGTGACGCGCAGGTCGTTTTCGGTCAGATAGTCGCTGACGAGCTGGCGAATCGCCGGATCGTCGTCGACGGCGAGCACGTGGGCCGGCAAGGCCGGGGCGGCGGACATCGGAGTGGGAGCGAACTGGACCCGCATATGCTAGCCCGACGCGTCATTGCTGCCAGCCCCCTCCGAGCGCGCGGATCAGCGCGACGGTGGCGAGCGCGCGTTCGGCGCGCACCTGCGTGGCGCCGCGTTCGGTAGCGAGCACGCTGCGCTGCGCGTCGATCACGTCCAGGTAATTGACGTCGCCGGCGCGAAAGCGCGCATCTGAAATCGCCAGCGCCCGGCGCGCGGACTCGATCGACTGTTCCTGTTCGCGCGCCTGCTCCGCGAGCAGCCGCAACGCCGACAGGGCGTCCTCGACCTCCTGCAACGCGACCAGCACGCGCTGGCGATACTCGGCGACGGCTTCCTCGTAGCGCGCTTCGGCCTGCGCGCGCAGCGACCGGTTGCGGCCGCCGTCGATCAGCGGTAGCCCGGCCAATGGCCCGAGCAGCCACGTGCGGCTCGACCACTGCAGCAAGTCGCCCAGCTCGCCGGACTGCACGCCGAGCGCGCCGGTGAGCGTGATGCGCGGAAAGAACGCGGCGCGTGCGACGCCGATGCGGGCGTTCGCGGCGGCGAGCGCCCGTTCCGCGGCGGCGATGTCGGGCCGCCGCTCGAGCAGCGCCGAGGGCAGGCCGGCCGGCACCGCGATCGGCTCGAAGACGAGCGGCGACGGGGCCAGCGCGAACGAGG
>DATLZG010000181.1:0-4710 GCA_035574095.1 Burkholderiaceae bacterium
CAGCCGTTCGACGCGTTCGGCCTTACGCGCGTGCCGTTCGCCGCCGACAATCTGGAGGACGCGCTGCTCGCCTCCGGCTCGATTCCGCTCGTCTGTGAACCGGTGCGCAACCCCGCCGGCGCGCCGCGCGGCGATTACTGGGACGGCGGGCTGATCGACTACCACCTGCTGCTGCCGTACCGCGACCTCCACGGCATCGTGCTGTATCCGCACTTCGTGCCGCACGTCACGCCCGGCTGGCTCGACAAGTTCCTGCCGTGGCGCGCGCGTCCGCGCGCGCACCCGTGGCTGGACAACGTGCTGCTGATCACGCCCTCGCGCGCACTGCTCGAGCGGCTGCCGAACCGCAAACTGCCCGACCGCAACGACTTCTACCGCTACGGGCGCGACGACGAACGCCGCATGCGCGACTGGCGGCGCGCGGTCGCCGAATGCCAGCGCTTCGCCGACGAAGTCGCCGCCTGGATCGAACGGCCGGACCCGACGTTGCTGCGGCCGCTCTGAGCTCGCGGGCGCGCCAGAAACGCCAGTGCCCTGCGGCAGCGCGACAGTGCACGCAATAGTCGTCACGTTGCGGAGACGCCTGAAGCAACGAATGCAGCCTCAATGGCTAAATCCGCATTTGACGGATCATCTCGGGCGGCGCGGACGGCTATGACTGTTCTTCGTCGTGCGGATTCCAGAAAGCAGAGACTGTCGCCTCCTCCTCGAGATCCGCGTTTAGGAACCCCTCGACTTGCGCCGATCTAGTTCATCGTTCGTCGCGCATAGGAGCGCAATTCGCTCCAATCGAGCTCGAAGCGATCGTTCGTTCCATCCGCCGGCAAGCGCAGCCGAAAGGTCGCCGGAAACTCCTCCGCCACATACTCGTGACGGCCGACGGGAACGAAGTCCAGTGGGCCGATCAGGTCGATGTTCACCCGCAATTTCTCCGCCGCGGGGGTCAGGACATAACGAAACAGCCCGTCCTCGAAATTCCCCGAGGGCGGCGCCGCCGCTGCGCCCGCGCGGGCCGGCAGCTTGGCATCGATCAGCGCCGGCATCAGCTCGGTCAGCCAGACGAAGCCCTTGGCAGTGAGAATGACGATGCCGATTCCCTCCTTCGGCAGGTAGGCGATCATCGTGCTGTGCCCGTCGACATTGCCGCCGTGCCAGACGACGGTGCGGCCGAGGAAATCCCGCGTCGAGAGGCCGAAGCCGTATGGGACGCGCGTTCCGTCCGCAAGGAGGGTCGGCCGCGCAAGCCGCGAGAACCTCTCGTCGGTGGAGGCGAGGACGCGTCGGACCCATTTGGTCAGCGACGCCGCGTCGGCGCACAGCCCGCCGTCCCCGACGTAAGCGGCGGCGCTCGCGTCGAGCGGCGCCGGCTTTCCGGCGCTCGTCACACCGGGCACCATCCGGTCCGCGCGCAGCTCATGACAGGACGCGATGCCGTCGATTCCGGCGGGCCGCAGCACCAGATCGGCGAGCAGTCGGTCGAAAGACCGCCCGCCGGCGCGCTCGGCGATCAGCGCGAGCGCTTTGTAGTTGGTGTTGCTGTACGCCCAGCGCGTGCCGGGCACGAAGCGCCGTGGCTCGGCTGCGGCGAGCGCGATGTACGCCTCGATCGGCGTCGCTGCATTGTCGGCAAGGCGCCGGTAGCCCTCCAACCAGAGAAAGTCCGCCAGGCCCGAGGTTTGCGCCAGCAGGTGCGAAACGCGCAGGCTCGGCTCGCCGGCAAACCACTCGGGAAGATACGCGCCGACCTGCGCATCGAGCCGCAGTTTGCCGGCGTCGGCAAGCGCCATGACGACCGCCGCGGTGAATTGCTTGGAGATCGAACCGATCGGAAAAATCGAGCGCGCGTCGGGTGGCGGCCCTGGTGTTCCCGTCGCGCCGTAACCGCGCTCGAGGATCACCGTGTCGCCGCGAAACAGCGTGACGTGCGCTGCAGGTATCCGATTCTCGGCGACGAACGCGCGGATCGCCGCATCCGCTTGAGCCGCAGTGGGGCGCGCGACCGCCGGCAGGGCCAGCCAGCCACCCAGCCACGCGATCAGAATGGCCGCCGCACGCATGGGCGCGACTATAAGTGGGAGACCCAATGATGAACAGCAACGCATCGCCATTCGCAGAAGGGGGTTTCCTGGCACGCCGCCGCTTCGCTGTAGAGCGACCGTGACCGACGAGGGATGGCCGCCTCGGTCACCTGCCGCGGAAAGCGCGCCTTGCAGCGATAATCCGCGCCTTCGCAACGATCCGGACGCGTCCCGCCCTTGCTTCCGACCCGGCGGGCGCGTCGCGCAAGGAATCCGATGGCTCTGAAATGCGGCATCGTCGGCCTGCCGAACGTCGGCAAGTCGACGCTCTTCAACGCCCTGACCAAGGCCGGCATCGCGGCCGAGAACTATCCGTTCTGCACGATCGAGCCGAACGTCGGCATCGTCGAGGTGCCAGACCCGCGGCTGGCGGAACTGGCGGCGATCGCCAGGCCGGAGAAGGTGATCCCGGCGACGGTCGAGTTCGTCGATATCGCGGGGCTGGTGGCCGGCGCGAGCAAGGGCGAAGGGCTCGGCAACCAGTTCCTCGCCAACATCCGCGAGTGCGACGCGATCGCGCACATCGTGCGCTGCTTCGAGGATCCGAACGTCGTGCACGTGGCAGGCAGAATCGATCCGGTCTCCGACATCGAGGTCATCAACACCGAACTCGCGCTGGCGGATCTGCAGACGGTGGACAAGCAGCTCGCCCGCTACAGCAAAGTAGCCAAGAGCGGCGGCGACAAGGAAGCGCAGCGGCTGGTCGCCGCGCTGGAGAAGATCGCGCCGGCGTTGAACGAAGCGCGCCCCGCGCGCAGCGTGGACCTCTACGAGGAGGAAAAGGCCGTGCTGCGGCCGCTGTTCCTGCTGACGATGAAGCCGACCATGTACGTCGCCAACGTCGAGGAGCACGGCTTCGAGAGCAACCCGCTGCTGGAGAAAGTCAAGGCGTACGCGGCGAGAGAAGGCGCGCCGGTGGTGGCGGTGTGCGCGAAGGTCGAGGCCGAGATCGCCGACCTGTCGGACGAGGACAAGCAGGTGTTCCTCGCCGACATGGGGATGAGCGAGCCGGGCCTCGCCCGCGTGATCCGCGCCGCCTATGCGCTGCTGGGCTTGCAGACCTTTTTCACCGCGGGCCCGAAGGAGGTGCGCGCGTGGACCGTGCGCAAGGGCGCCACCGCACCGCAGGCGGCCGGCGTGATCCACACCGACTTCGAGCGCGGCTTCATCCGCGCCGAGACCATCGCCTTCGACGATTACGTCAGATACAAGGGCGAAGCCGGCGCGAAAGAAGCCGGCAAGATGCGCCTGGAAGGCAAGGACTACGTCGTCGCCGACGGCGACGTCATGCACTTCCGCTTCAACGTCTGAGGCGAAGCCGGCAAGGAGTCAGTCGCACCCGCGGCAGCTTTGCGCGCGCTGCACGAGCGGACACTTGACCGAGCCATACGAGCAGAATACGCAGCAGTCGCCGGGCTTGGGTCGCAGCAGCGCATGGCAGGCGGGGCACTCGAAAAAGAACATGCAGGCGTCGGTCGGCATCGTCTCTTCGGTCCGCGCGCCGCACTGCGGACAGGTGAGCACGCTGCGGGTGAGGATCTCCACCGCTCAATCCCCTTTGCGCTGCTCGAACGCGGCGGCGGGCTGTGCGCGCTGCGGCCAAGTGCCGCACAGTTCGCGCAGCGAAGACAGCGCAAGCAGCAGGAACGCCACCGCGCAGGCCCGGTAGGTCAGGCGCGCCCAGCGATCGGTGGCCCCGCGCAAGGCGCGCGCCACCAGCGCGGCACAGACGAAGGCCCAGAGCAGCGATGACGCCATGAAGCCGGCGAAGAACACTGCGTAATCGGCCGCAACCGGGTCGCGCACGCCGACCGCCGCCAGCGCGCTGCCGAGTGCCGCCCAGTAGGCGACGTTCTGCGGGTTGGTGATCGATAAGAGCACGCCCGCGCGCAGCGCCCGTCCCGGCAGCGGCGCAGTCGGCAGTTGCCGGGCCAGTTCGACGCGCGCCGCGCGCCACGCGTCGTAGGACAGCCACAGCAGGTAGAGCACCCCGGCGATGCCGACCGGCACTCGCAGAGCTTCCGCTTGCGCGAGCAAGCCGACGCCGGCCAGCCCGAGCAGCGCCCACAGCGCATCGCCGGCCAGAGAACCCAACTGCACGGCGAGCGCCGGCCGGAAGCCGCCGCGCACGCCTTGGCGCACGGTCTCCGCGAACACCGCGCCCGGCGCGGCATTGAAGATCAGACCGAGGAGAAAGGCGCCGGCGAACAGGACGAGCACTTGGAGGAAACGATGCGTGGTCGGCAGGCAATCTTAGCCGCCGCGACCGGCTTGTCCGCGCACGGCCGCGCAGCGGGCCGGCCCACTCCGCCGCTCCGTGAACGTCGTCCGGCCAGTCCGTCTTCCTGTAGTGAAAGGCGTGTGACCGGCCGCCGCCAGACAGCCTCGAACCCCGACGCACGCGGTGTGTCGGGAAACACCTGCTGAACGCCCGTACCGCTTGGGCCGGTGCCGCGGCAACGGCGTCAATCTCGATTAGGAGCCCGTCGCGAAACAGCCGGCTCACGTGGACCGCACAACTGGCTGGCGGGCGCTGCTTATCGACGAACAGATCGCGCACCTCGCGCACTATCGCCACCTGGGTGATGTCCAGCAAGTAGTAGTTGAGCTTGACGACGTGGCTGAAATCGGC
>DATLZG010000182.1:0-4313 GCA_035574095.1 Burkholderiaceae bacterium
CCGCGCGCGCAATGCCGACCCCAAGCTGGCCTCGCTGCGCTTTACCCCACTGCCGCGGCCGCGGCGCGCGAAACACGGCGCAAACGTCACGCAGATGCACTACGCGCGGCGCGGCATCGTGACGCCGGAAATGGAGTTCGTCGCCATCCGCGAGAACGCCCGCCGCGAATGGATGGCCGAGTATCTGGCCGACGCCGAGCGCGAGGCGCGGCTGCGCGGACAACCGCTGGGGGCGCAGATTCCGCCGGTGATCACGCCCGAATTCGTGCGGCAGGAGGTGGCGCGCGGGCGGGCGATCATTCCCGCCAACATCAACCACCCGGAACTGGAGCCGATGGCGATCGGCCGCAACTTCCTGGTGAAGATCAACGCCAACATCGGCAACTCCGCGGTGACGTCGAGCATCGAAGAGGAGGTGGAAAAGCTGGTGTGGGCGATCCGCTGGGGCGCCGACACGGTGATGGATCTTTCCACCGGCCGCAACATCCACACCACGCGCGACTGGATCATCCGCAACGCGCCGGTGCCGATCGGCACCGTGCCGATCTATCAGGCGCTGGAGAAGGTGGGCGGCGTGGCCGAGGATCTGACCTGGGAGACTTTCCGCGACACGCTGATCGAGCAGGCCGAGCAGGGGGTCGATTACTTCACCATCCACGCCGGCGTGCGGCTGCCGTTCATCCCGCTCACCGCCAGACGCGTGACCGGCATCGTCTCGCGCGGCGGCTCCATCATGGCCAAGTGGTGCATCGCGCACCACAGGGAGAGCTTCCTGTACACGCGCTTCGAAGAGATCTGCGAGATCATGAAGGCGTACGACGTCAGCTTCTCGCTCGGCGACGGCCTGCGCCCGGGCTGCCAGGCCGACGCCAACGACGAAGCGCAGATGGCCGAGCTGCGCACGTTGGGCGAGCTGACGCAGATCGCCTGGAAGCACGACGTGCAGGTGATGATCGAGGGGCCGGGGCACGTGCCGCTGCACCTGGTGGCGGCCAACATGCAGGAGCAGCTGAAGCACTGCCACGAGGCGCCGTTTTACACGCTCGGGCCGCTGGTGATCGACATCGCGCCCGGCTACGACCACATCGCCAGCGCGATCGGCGCGGCGCTGATCGGCTGGTACGGCACCGCGATGCTCTGCTACGTGACGCCGAAGGAGCACCTGGGGCTGCCGGACCGCGACGACGTCAAGCAGGGCATCATCGCCTACAAGATCGCCGCGCACGCGGCCGACATCGCCAAAGGGCATCCGGCGGCGCGCGCGCGCGACGACGCGCTGTCGCGCGCGCGCTTCGAGTTCCGCTGGCACGATCAGTTCAATTTGTCGCTGGATCCGGACACCGCGCGCGAATTCCACGACGAGACGCTGCCGAAAGAGGCCGCCAAGGTCGCGCACTTCTGCTCGATGTGCGGGCCGAAGTTCTGCTCGATGAAGATCACGCAGGATGTGCGCGACTATGTCGCCTCCGGCATGGCCGAGAAGTCCGCCGAATTCAAGGCCGCCGGCGGCGAAATCTACGTGCCGATCAAGAAGGCCTAGGCATGCGACCCCTGCGTCCTTGCCTCTGTCCGGTGGCGTACCGGATCGCGCGCACGAACGCGGCGCGCACCGCCCGTGAACAGGCGTTCCGATGCCGCTGACGGTCGGTGTCGCGGGCGCCGGCCTGATCGGCCGGCTTCTCGTATGGCAGTTGGCGCGCGCCGGCCATGCGGTCCAAGCGTTCGACGCGATGCCGGGCCCCGAGCCGCGCTTCGACGGCCACGGCGCGGCGGCGTTTTCCGCCGCCGGCATGCTGTCGCCGACCGCGGAGCTGGACGCCGGCGAGCCGCGCATCGCCGCGCTGGGGTGGCAGTCGATTCCCCGCTGGGCGCAGATCACCGCCGAGCTGGGGGTCGCCTCGATGCAGCAGCGCGGCAGCCTGCTGCTGGCGCACCGTGCCGATCTGGGCGCCGCGCAGCGCGTGCTGGCGCGCATCGGCAGCCAGCCGCCGCAGCACGCGCCGCAGCCATTGACCGCGCCGCAGCTTGCGGCGTTGGAGCCGGCGCTGGCGGCCGCCTACGCCTGGCTGCTGCCGGGCGAGGGGCGCATCGAACCGGTGACGACGATGCGGGCTCTCTATGAGGAAGCGCGCGGCGTGCGTTGGCACTGGGGCTGCCCGGTGGCGGCCGTGGAGCCGCGCACGCTACGGCTGGCCGACGGAGTCGAGCGCCGCTTCGACTTGGCCGTCGATACGCGCGGCCTCGGCGCGCGGCCGCAGCTGCCGGTGCGCGGGGTGCGCGGCGAAACGGTCTGGCTGCAACTGACCGCGCATGGCCTGACGCGGCCGGTGCGGCTGCTGCATCCGCGTTA
Source organism: Burkholderiaceae bacterium (assembly GCA_035574095.1). GTDB lineage: Bacteria > Pseudomonadota > Gammaproteobacteria > Burkholderiales > Burkholderiaceae_F > JAKANT01. Next base: position 2,351 of record DATLZG010000182.1, read on the forward strand.
CTTTGTTTATCTCGTGCCGCGCAACGCCGACGAACTGCTGCTGGGCGCGAGCAGCATCGAAGCCGAAGACCGCTCGCCGGTCTCGCTGCGCACTGCGGTCGAACTGATGGCCGCCGCGCACAGCGCGATGCCGTCGCTGGCCGAGGCGCGCATCCTGCGGCTGGACCGCAATCTGCGGCCGGCCTTGCCGGACAACGCGCCGCGCGTCGAATGCGCGCCGGGCCTGCTGCGCGTCAACGGCCTGTACCGCCACGGCTGGCTGATCGCGCCGGCCCTGGCCGACCAAGCGCTGGCGCAACTGGCGGCGTCGCTGGAGGCTGCCTGATGAAACCGGAGATGATCGAAGTGCTGCTCGAGGGCAGGCCGCATGCGGTGCCGGCGGGCACCACCTTGGCCGCGCTCGTCGAATCGCTCGGGCATGCGCCGGACGCCGTGGCCACCGCGGTCAACGGCGAGTTCGTGCCGCGTACGGTGCGCGCGGCGCGCACCCTCGCCGCCGGCGACGCGGTGTTCCTTTTCAAACGCATCGTCGGAGGCTAGCCATGCGCGCTTACGAGCCGCTCGACCATGAAGACCCCTGGCGCGTCGGCGACGCCGTGCTGAACAGTCGCTTGCTGCTGGGCACGGCGGGCTATCCGTCGCCGCAGGTGCTGGCCGACGCCATCCGCGCCAGCGGTGCGCAGGTGGTGACGGTGGGGCTGCGGCGCACGCTCGCCGCGGGCGGCGACAACGGCTTCGTCGAGATGATCCGCCAGGTGCTGGCCGAAACCGGTGCGCGCCTGCTGCCGAACACCGCCGGCTGCCGCAGTGCGCGCGAAGCGGTGCAACTGGCCTGGATGGCGCGCGAGCTCTATGAGACCTCCTGGGTCAAGCTGGAGGTGATCGGCGACGAGTATCTGCTGGCGCCCGATGTCTTCGAGCTGGAGGCCGCGGCGCGGCAACTGGTGGGGGAAGGCTTCACGGTGCTGCCGTATTGCACCGACGACCTGATCGCCTGCCGCCGCCTGCTGGATGCGGGCTGCGCGGTGCTGATGCCTTGGGGGGCGCCGATCGGCTCCGGCCAGGGCTTGCTCAATCCGTTCGCACTACGCGCGCTCCGCGAACGGCTGCCGGAGGCGACGCTGATCGTCGATGCCGGCATCGGCGCGCCTTCGCACGCGGCGGCGGCGCTGGAGCTCGGCTTTGACGCGGTGCTGATCAACTCGGCCGTGGCGCAGGCGCGCGATCCGGTGCGCATGGCCGGCGCGTTCCGCGATGCGGTGGCCGCCGGCCGCGCCGCCTATCGCGCCGGCGTGATGCCCAAGCAGGACATGGCCGTGCCCAGCACGCCGGTGACCGGGCAGCCGTTCGTACTGGGCTGATGCGCGCATGGACGAGGGCCATACTCGCCCGGTCCTGTGGAGCATCGCTGGCAACGACAGCGGCGGCGGCGCGGGATTGAGCGCCGATCTGCGCGCGGCCGAAGCCTTCGGCGTGCACTTGTGCCCGGTGGTGGCCGCGGTCACCGCGCAGAACTCGCGCGCGGTCGCACGGATCGAGCCGGTCGGCGCGGCGCTGCTCGGCGCCCAGCTCGCGGCGCTCGCCGCCGACCTGCCGCCGCGCGCGGTCAAGACCGGGCTGCTTGCCACAGCCGAGCAGATCCGGTTCGTTGCACAGACTGTCGATACGCTGCGGACCCGCGATGCCGCGCTGCCGCTGGTGGTCGATCCCGTGCTCGCGGCCTCCACCGGCGCGCGCTTCGCCGACGCGGCGGCACTGGCCGCCTATCGCGAGCTGATCGCGCGCGCGACGATCGTCACGCCGAACCGCGCCGAGGCCGCGCAACTGCTCGGGCTGCCGCATCTGACGGCGGCGGAGGTACCGCAGGCCGCGGCGCAGTTGCGCGCCTGGGGCGCGCAGGCGGTCGCGATCACCGGCGGCGACGAAGAGGAAAAACTCGCCGCGGATTACATCGACACGCCGC
>DATLZG010000183.1:0-3305 GCA_035574095.1 Burkholderiaceae bacterium
ATCCGCACCGCGGCGAGCGTGGCTAGCGCGGCCGGCACGGATCCCGCGACCAGCCAGCCGGTGATTGCCCATTGCACGTTGCCGCGGCGTGCGTGGGCGGCGGCGCCGCCCGCCTTGGTGATCGCGGCGAACAGGAGGTCCGTGCCGACGGCGATGTGCGCCGGCACGTTGAACACGAGCGTCAGCAGCGGCGTCATCAACGAGCCGCCGCCGACACCGGTCGCGCCGACGATGAAGCCCACCAATGCGCCACCGACGATGTATTCGAGTCCCACGGGCACCACCTGCGTTTCGATCGGTCGAGAGCGTAGGGCGCGGGCGCCGCTCGTTGCGTAATGGATCGTCATTCCGGTATGCCCGTATCGAAATACCGCGGTGCCGCGCTCGCCGCCGGTCCCCTATCAACATCTCGAATCGCCGGCGCGCGCTTATTGCGAGCGGTTCTGACGGCATGCCAATGGCGGCACCGGGAAACCGCCCGGGCCGGGGACAATTCCGCGCCACCGACTCTGCTCGCCGAAGCGCCGATGAACGCAGACCTGCCGGTCGAACGCGAACTGCTTGCCGCCGCCGATCGTGCAGACGCGGCGGCGATCTTCGATCGTGCCCACGTGCGGCGCATCGAGTTCGACCTGGACTATGCGGGCGCAGTGACGCCGCCGGAGGCGTGGGCGCTCGCCAGCCAAGGCGCGGCGCGTCTGATCGACGTACGCACCGCGCCGGAGTTCAAGTTCGTCGGCCGCGTGCCGGGCTCGGTCAACGTCGAATGGCACGGCCACGACCCGGCGCCGCGCAAGGTCTTTCTCCAGCAGTTGCGCGCGCTGGTGGCGCCCGACGAGCCGGTGCTGCTGATCTGCCGCAGCGCCAAGCGCTCCGACGACGCGGCGTTCGCGGCCGCCGAAGCGGGCTTCACGCGCGTCTACAACGTTCTGGAGGGCTTCGAGGGCCAGCTCGATCGCAACCGGCAGCGCGGCACGATCGACGGCTGGCGCTTCCACGGGCTACCGTGGGAGCAGGACTGAACCGTCGTTCCGTTTGTCGTTCGGTCCTTCCGAGCGCAGCGAGGAATCGAACGGCCCGCAGTTTGAGCTCCTTCGCCTGAGCCTGCCCGCGCAGGCGGAGGGCTCGGGATGAGAGGGCGACACTACCTCCAACCTCTCACCCAGAACCGCGCCTCGAACTGTTCCGGGGCGAGCGGCAGCGCATACGACAGCGGCGCGAAGTAGACGAATGCCGCCACGGCCAGCGCGAGCAGCGCGCTGCCGAAGACGCGGCGATACTCGCCGCAGCGATCCAGCAGGTAGCCGGTCGCGAGCAGCGCGACGCACAGCGCGGCCAGATAGTGGTAGGAAAACATGATGCGGCCGATGAACACGAACGGCAGCAGATTCGCCAGGTAGGCCACCACCAGTTTCGCTTCGACGACCCCGATCGCGCCCGCCTCGCGCCGCACCAGCAGATTGAAGAGTCGCGGCGGGAAGTTCACCAGCAGGAACAGCATGCAGTAGCCGGCCGTCCACCAGACGACCGGGTTGCCGAGGAAGTAGATGTGGGCGATGCGGCCGTCCTTGTGCTCGGCCCAGAAGTCCACCGAGCGCATCATGAACGGCCAGTCGTACCAGTGGCTGGAATACGGATGCCGCTCCACGGTGCGCCGGTGCCCGTCGTACATCGCGATATGGAGCTCCACGAAGCGCGCCCAGAAGCCGGGGCGCGCGAGCGCGGGATCGGACGCGTTCGGATTGCCGAGCAGCGTGGCCTGGAACGCGCGACTCATCGCGGCGTCGTCGCGCCCGCTCTTGTGACCGAGTGCGAAATGCGCGGCGAAGCTCGCCACGTAAACGGCGGCGGCGAGCGCAACCGCGGCGGCGATGCGCCCGATGCCGGCGAGCTTGCGCGTGCGCAGCCAGCGCCAGCCCTCGGCGAGCAGGATCAGGCCCAGAAAAGCCAAGCCTGTCCATTTGACGGCGGCGGCCGCGCCGGCGGCCAGCGCCGCCGCGGCGAACCACGCCCGCTCGCCGCGGCGCGCACGCAAATAGCACCACAGCGCGCCGAAACCGAACAGCAGCAGGAATGAATCCAGCAGCGCGAAGCGCGAGATCACCAGCAGCGCGTTGTCCAGCGCCGCCAGCACGCCGACGACGAAGGCCGCCAAGCGAGACATGCCGAGCTCGAGCGCGACGGCCACCAGCACCAGCGGCAGCAGCGTGCCGGCGATCCGCGGCGGCACGCGCAGCCACAGATAGCTCGCATCGGGAAACGGCAAGTGGTTCTCGGCGAAGGAAAAGGTCGGCTGCAGATCGGCCAGCCAGCCGGCGAGGTAGAGGATCAGCTTGCCGAGCGGCGGATGCAGGTCGAAGTAATGCTCGCCGCGCAGATACGCCATCGCGTACTTCGGGAAGTACACCTCGTCGAACACCACGGTCAGCGGGCGGGCGAAGAAGACGAAGTGCAGGGCGGCCGACAGCACGAGCAGCGCGCCCCAGGGCAGCAGGCGCGGCCACGGCCGCGCCAGGGCGCGCGCCGGCACCATCATGCGCCGCTCCGCGCGGGACGGAAGGCCCACCAACGGCTGGCCGCGTAAGTGCAGACCGCCACCGCCGCCAGCACCAAGGCCAGAGCCAGGTCGTAACGCAGCGCGGTGTGGCGCAGCAACAGGTGATAGGCGGCGGCGTTCAGCGCAAACCCGCCGAGCGAGACCGCCAAGTACGCGGGCAGGGCGCGCGCAAAAGGCGCGCGCGCACCGGCGAAGGTGAAGCGCCATTGGCCGAGGAAGCTCACCGCGAACGCGACCGCGAAGCCCAGCACGTTGGCCAGCCGCGGCTGCGCCCATGCGAGCCGCACCGCGGCCACCGCGACGGCGAAGTGCGTGGCGGTGGCCACCGCCCCCACCAAGGCGAAGCGCAGCACCTGTCCGAACATGCCGGCTTTACCCCGTGGGCGGAGCGACGCGCCGGCGCGTCACCGCGCGTGCGATGTACACGGGGCGGCGCTTGGACTCGACATAGGTGCGCCCCAGGTACTCGCCGATCACGCCCAGGCCGATCAACTGGATGCCGCCGAGGAACAGAACGGCGGTCAGCAGCGAGGCATACCCCGGCACGTCCACCCCCTCGATCAGCGTGCGCAAAACGATATAGCTGCCGTAACCGAAGGCCGCCAAAGCGATCAGCACGCCGACATAGGTCCAAATGCGCAGCGGCATCGTCGAAAAAGAGGTCACCCCCTCCCAGGCGAGGTTCCACAGGCGCCAGAAATTGAACTTGGTCTTGCCGCCGGCGCGCTCGGGGCGCACATACTCGACG
>DATLZG010000184.1:0-6721 GCA_035574095.1 Burkholderiaceae bacterium
GTCGGCCGCCGCCACCGGTTCGATCTCGGCGCGCAGGCGGTTGATCGTCAGCCGGTGGATGCGCGCCAGCAGGCGGCGTTCGCACCATTCCGGCCGTTGGCCGTGGTCCCTCGAGCCTTGTCCATCGTACGGGGTGAAGCGGCCGCGCATGGCCGTGCCTTCGGCTTCCAGCGCGGCCAGTGCGGCTTCGACCTGCGGCTCGGGCAGTCCGAGCGACGCGGCGAGCGCCGCGGCCGTGACCGGGCCGAGCCCCTGCAGGCGATCGCGCAGGATTTCGACGAGCGCGCCTTCGCGCGTCCACGCCTTGCGGTATTCGGGCGGCGGCTCGAGGCGCGGCGCGACTGCGCCAGCGCCTCCAGCAAGCCGATCCAGCCGGGGCCGGCGTCCAGTTCCGCCTCGGTCAGGAACCCCAGGCTCATCAGCGCATCGTGCAGCTCGTCGGCGTTGTCGGCCTGCGGCCACGCCTCGGCGCGCACGCGCGCGATGGCTTCGGGGTCCAGCTGGCCCAGCTCTGCCGCGGCGGCCGGGTCGAGGAAGCGGCGCGCCTGTACCGCCTGCGTGCGGCGCTCTTCCAGCGGCGCATCGTCGAGGAACGCATACGGCCGCGCGGACAGGATTTCCGCCGCCAGCGGCGAGGGCTCGGTCAGCTCGCGCGCGACGACTTCGATCTCGCCGCGCTCCAGCCCTGCCAGCAGGCGCTCCAGCCCGTCGACGTCCATCGCCTCGTGCAGGCAGTCGGCGATCGTCTGTGTCACCAGCGGGTGGTCCGGAATCTCGCGGTCGCCGACGACGTTCTCGAAGCAGGCCACCTGGTCCGGGAAGACCGTGGCCAGCAGATCCTCGGCGAACATGCGCTGCAGTTGCGGCGCCACCTTGCGGCCGCCGCGGAAACGCGGCAATGCCAGCGCCACCTGCGCGTTCCAGCGCCAGCGCGTGGTGAACATCGGGGCGTCGAGCAGCGCCTGCACCAGCAGCGGCCGCACGGTGGCGGCGTTCAGGTAACGGGCGACTTCTTCCAGCGGAAAGCTGTGCGAGGTGGACAGCGACAGCACGATGGCGTCTTCGCTGGCCGCCGCCTGCAGCTCGAAATCGAACTTGCGGCAGAAGCGCTTGCGCAGCGCCAATCCCCAGGCGCGGTTGATGCGGCTGCCGAACGGCGCGTGCACGACGAGCTGCATGCCGCCCGCTTCGTCGAAAAAGCGTTCCAGCACCACGCGCCGCTGCGTGGGCAGACAGCCGAGCGCCGCGTGCGCGGCGGCGAGGTAATCGGCGATCTGCTCGGCGGCCGCATGCCGCAGGCCGTGCCCGGTGCCCAGCCAGTCGAGCACGGCGGCGCGTCCTCCTCGCTGCAGCCGCGCCTCGAATTCGGCGCGCAGACGCGACACCGCGGCCGACAGCTCGTCGCTGCGCCCCGGCGCCTCGCCGAGCCAGAACGGCAGCGTCGGCGGCTGCCCGCGCGCGTCCTCCACCCGCACCGTGCCGCGTTCCACGCGCAGGATGCGGTACGAGTGATTGCCGAGCTGGAAGATGTCGCCGGCCGCGCTTTCGATCGCGAAGTCTTCGTTCAGCGTGCCGACGGTCTCGCCCGCAGGCTCCAGCACGACGGTGAAATCGGCCGTGTCCGGGATCGTGCCGCCGGAGGTGACGGCCACCAGTTGCGCGCCGCGCCGGCCCCGCAGCACGCCGTTGACCGCATCCCGGTGCAGCAGCGCGCCGCTGCGGCCGCGCCGCGGGTGAAAGCCCTCGGCCAGCATGCGCACGACCGCGGCGAAGGTCTCGCGCGTCAGCCCCGCATAGGGTGCTGCGCGGCGGTACAGCGCGTACAGCTCGTCCTCGTGCCATTCCTGCAAGGCCGCCTCGGCGACGATCTGCTGCGCCAGCACGTCCAACGGCTGCTGCGGCAGCGCCAGCGCATCCAGCTCGCCGCGCCGCACGGCCTCGAGCAGCGCCACGCATTCGATCAATTCGTCGCGCGACAGCGGAAACAGCCTGCCCTTGGGCAGGCCGCCGACCGCATGGCCGGAGCGGCCCACGCGTTGCAGGAAAGCGGAGATCGCGCGCGTGCTGCCGATCTGGCACACCAATTCGACGTCGCCGATATCGATGCCCAGCTCCAGCGAGGACGTGGCCACGAGCAGCCGCAGCTCGCCGCGCTTCAGGCGCTGCTCGGCGTCGAGCCGCGATTCGCGCGCGAGCGACCCGTGGTGCGCGGCCACCGCGTCCTCGCCCAGCCGCTCCGACAGATGCCGCGCGACGCGCTCGGCCAGCCGGCGCGTGTTGACGAAGACGAGCGTCGTGCGGTGCCCGCGCGCGAGCTGCGCCAGCCGGTCGTAGACCTGGGTCCACACCTCGCCCGACATCACCGCCTCGAGCGGCGAGGCGGGCAATTCGAGCGCCAGATCGCGTTCGCGCACGTGGCCGGTGTCGACGATCGCGCAGTGCGCGCCTTCTCCCGCCAGGAAGCGCGCCACCGACTCGATCGGTTTTTGCGTCGCGGACAATCCGATGCGCACCGGCACCTGCCCGGTCAGCGCCTGCAGCCGTTGCAGCGACAGCGCCAGATGCGCGCCGCGCTTGTTGGTGGCGAGCGCGTGGATCTCGTCGACGATCACCGTGCGCACGGAGGCGAGCATCTTGCGGCCCGACTTGGAGGTCAGCAGGATGTACAGCGACTCCGGCGTCGTGACCACGATGTGCGGCGGCCGGCGCCGCATCGCTTCGCGCTCGCCGGGCGTGGTATCGCCGGTGCGCACCAGCGTGCGGATCTCCACGTCGGGCAGGCCCTGCGCCTGAAGTTCTTCGCGGATGCCGGCGATCGGCGCCTGCAGGTTTTTCTGGATGTCGTTGGACAGCGCCTTCAGCGGCGAGACGTAGAGCACCTGCGTTTCGTCGCGCAGGCGGCCTTGCAGCCCTTGCCGCACCAGTGCATCGAGCGCGGCCAGAAACGCCGCCAGCGTCTTGCCGGAACCGGTGGGCGCGGCCACCAGCACGTTGCGCCCGCCCCGGATCGCCGGCCAGGCTGCGCATTGCGCGACGGTCGGCGCCGTAAACGCGCGCGCGAACCACGCCCGCACGGCGGGATGAAAGCGCTCGAGCACGTTCTCAGCCACGGCGCACCACGCGTGCCAGCGCGTCGTCGAGGTCCGCTGCCGCGGGCAGCGTCAATCCGAATTCGCTCTGCAGCACGGCGCGCACCGCGTCCGCGTTCGCCAGCGTGCGCCGCTCGGTCGTGCCGTCGCGTCGATGGACGGCGAACTGGTCGTCGAGCAGCGCCAGGCGGCGCTCGCCGGCGACGCGTGCCGCGACCAGATGGAGCAGGAAGCGCGACTGCGGGTGATGGCACAGATACCAGTGCGCCATCTCGACGTCCGCCTGCGTCTGCGGTTGCAGATCGAAGCGATACAGGCCCCGCCATTCGCCGCGCACCTGGGCCTGCAGCACGTACTCGGCGCCGTCGGCGAGCAGGCGGTACGGCTCGTGCGGCGTCGGCTGCACGACGTCGGGCTCGAGGCGCAGCGCGCCGGTTGGCGTCGGACCGCCGAAGCCGACATCGACCAGATGCGGCGCGCGCTCGACCTCGACCGCGAGCAGCATGTGCGTGCGCGGCAACTGCGCGTCCGGCGGCACGTTCCACAGCACGCGCGCCGCGAGCGCGGTGACGCGAAAGCCGAGCGCGCGCAGCACGTGCGCCAGCAGCAGGTTGTGCTCGAAGCAATAGCCGCCGCGCCCGCCGCGCACGAGCTTGGCCTGCAGCGCCTGCGCGTCGAGCCGCGGCGGCCGGCGCAGGAACGGATCGAGGTTCTCGAACGGGATCGCCTGGACGTGCGCGAGCACGATCGCGCGCAGCGTCGCCGGCGTCGCCGCGCGGGGCACGGCGCAGCCGATGCGCGTGAAATACGCGTCGAGGTCGATGGCGGCGGACATCGGCGCAAGGATACCGGTGCAGGTGCGCAGAGGCCGACGCGGCGCGCGGCCGCGCGCGTCAGTGCGGCCGCTCGTGCACTTCGCCGCGTTCGATCACGAACAGTTTTTCGACCAACCCGGCCGAGTGCGTGTAATCGGATTCCGATAGCAGGATCGACAGCCCCTCGGCCTTGATCGCGTGCAGCACTTCGATCAGCCGCTGCGCCAGCGCCGGGGCGATGCCCTCGAACGGCTCGTCGAGCAGCAGCAGATGCCCGCCGGCCATCAGCGCGCGGCCGAGCGCGACCAGCTTCTGCTGTCCGCCGGAAAGCTGCAGCGCGCGCCGCTTGGCGAACGCGGCGACTTCCGGAATCAGCCCGTACACCCAGGCCAGGCGCGCGCGCGCATCCGGGTTGCGGGTGGCCCACGCCGGCACCAGCAGGTTTTCTTCGACCGTGAGTTCCGGGATCAGCCGCCGGTCCTCCGGCATGTAGCCGACCTTCAGCCGCGCGCGGCCGTGCGCGGGCGCGGCGGTGACGTCCGCGCCGTCGATGCGCACGGTGCCGCGCGCGGGGCGGATCAGGCCCATGATCGCGCGCATCAACGTCGTCTTGCCGGCGCCGTTGCGGCCGACCAGTCCCGCCACGTGACCGCGCTGCAGCGCCAGCGTCACGCCGCGCAGGATGCGCGTGCGCTCGATGTCGACGTCCAGATTCTCGACCGCCAGCATCATGCCGCCGCCTTGCGGTGGATTTCGGTGCCGATCACGTACTTGCGCACCTCGGCGTCGGCCAGCACCTGGGCGGTCGGCCCGTCGGCCAGCACGCGACCGTCGTAGAACGCGATCACGCGCGCCGCGTAGCGTTCGACGATCTCCATGTCGTGCTCGACGAACAGGCACGCCGCGCCGGACGCCTTGACCTGCGCCATCACGGTGTCCATCAGCGGAAACTTCTCCTGCACCGCGACGCCGCTGGTCGGCTCGTCCAGCAGCAGCAACGCCGGCGTGCCGACGGTGGCCAGCGCGATGTCGAGCAGCTTGCGCACGCCCTGCGGCAAGGTGGCGACCAGCGCGTCGGCGTGCGCCGCGATCGTGTAACGCTGCAGCACCGCGCGCGCCTCGCGCTCGCGCTCGGGTGTGGCGAGCGGCGCCAGCCACGACAGCCGCCGATCGCGCAGCATGGCGAACGCGATCAGCACGTTGTCGAGCACGGTCAGCTCGCGAAACAACTGCGACACCTGAAACGAGCGGCACACGCCGGCGCGCACGACCTGACGCGGCGGCAGGCCGGTGATGTCGCGGCCGCGGAAACGGATCGTGCCCGCGCTCGGCTTCAGATAGCCGGTCACCATGTTGATGAAGGTCGTCTTGCCGGCGCCGTTGGCACCGATCACGCCGACGATCTCGCCTTCGCCGACCGTGACGTTGATGTCGGCGGCGGCGGTGACGGCGCCGAAACTCTTGGCCAGTCCGCGCGTCTCCAGTAGGGCCTTCATGTGCGCACCGCGCGCAGCCGCGCCAGCAGCGACCACAGGCCCTTGGGCAGAAACAGGATCACCGCCAACAGCACGATGCCCAGCGACATCTGCCATGTGTAAGGCGACAGCTGCAGCACGTAGGTCTTGATGATCTCGAACAGGAAGGCCGCGGACAGCACTGCGCCGACGTGCTGCGTGCCGCCCAGCAGCGCGATGAACACGAATTCGCCCGAGGTGGTCCAGTACGCCATGTCGGGGCCGACGTGGCCGGCCGCCATCGCCTGCAAGCCGCCGCCGAGCGCCGCCAACACCGCGGCCACGATGTACTTGTAGTAGACGATGCGGCGCGCCGACACGCCCAGGTACTCGACGCGGATCTCGTTGTCGCGGATCGCTTCGCCGGCGTAGCCCATGCCCGACCGCAGGTAGCGCTGCAGCGCGATCGCACAGCCGAAAGCGACGGCGACCGCGAGCGCGAACACCCACGTCTTGGTGGCGGCGCCGGGCTGGTGGCCGAAGAAGGTGGTGGTGACGATGTTGAAGCCGTCGGTGGACCCGAGCGCCTGCGACTTCGACAGCAGCCCGTACAGGATCATCGAGAACGCCAATGTGAACATGGCGAAGAAGATCTCGCGGTAGCGCGCCAGCAGCAGCCCGAGCACGGCGGCCACGGCCGCCGCGATCACCGCGCCGAGCGCGAGCACCGCGAACGCGTCCGCTACGCCCCAGAATTTGCCGGCGATGCCGGCCGCGTAGCCGCCGATGCAGTAGTACAGCCCTTGGCCGAACGACACCAGGCCGGCGCGCATCAGGACCAACAGGCCGAGCACGACCAGCGCGTAGGCCAGCGATACCGTGCCGACGAAACGCAGCCAGGCGGGCAGAAACGGCGCCGCGGCGAGCAGCGCGACCAGCGCGGCGGCGAGCGCAACAGTGGAGCGGTCGCGCATCGGCATCAGATCTTTCGCGCCGCCGCGCGCGCGAACAGCCCTTGCGGCCGCACCGCCAGCACCAGCGCCATCACGCCGTAGATCACGAACAGCTCCACCTGCGGCCACAGGTGCACGCTGGCGGCGCGCGCCAGACCGACGATCAGCGCGCCGACCAGCGCCCCGTCGACGCGGCCCAGCCCGCCGGTGACGACCACCGCGAAGGCGAGCACGATCACCTCCACGCCCAGTCCCGGCGCGACCGCGATCGCCGGCGCGGTCAGCGCGCCGGCCAGCGCCCCGAGCACCGAACCGATCACGAAGGTGACGACGAACACGCGCGTGACGTCGATGCCCATCGCGGCGGCGATCTCGCGATCGTGGATCACCGCCAGCAGCAGCTTGCCCTG
>DATLZG010000185.1:0-4198 GCA_035574095.1 Burkholderiaceae bacterium
GCGCCGGCTGGGCCAACGTACCGGCGCTCAATCTGCTGATGGGCGCACCGCTGAAAGTCGCAGCCGGCACCTCGGGGTTGGTGCTGTCGCTGGTCGATTCGTCGGCGGCTTGGATCTATCTGCACAGCGGCGCGATCATCCCCGCGATCGCGGTGCCCGCGGTGATCGGCACGATGCTGGGGGCGAAGATCGGCGCGCGACTGCTACGCGTGCTGAAGGCGAGCCTCATTCGCAAGCTGGTGATCGCGCTGTTGTTGTTCGCGGGCGCGCGCTCGCTTCTGGTCGGATTGGGCGTGCTCGGATAGCGGGAGGCGAGGGATGAGCGGCCGAACGGTCGGGACGTCGGCAGCCGGCGTTGCGGGAACGGATGAGCCGCAGGCGGTGTACGCGCGGCTGCTGTGGTGGAGCAGCAGCGCGAGCTTGGCGCTGTTGATCCTCGCCTTCGCGCTGTATGTCTGCGGCGCGCTGCCGCCGCTGGTTGCGCTGGAGGAATTGCCGCGTGCCTGGCGCCAATCGGCGGCCCAGTTCGGCGCGCAGGCGGCGCAAGCCGATTGGGCGTGGCTGCGGCAGTTGGAGCGCGGCGATGCGCTGAACCTGTTCGGCATCGCGTTGCTTTCGATCTGCTCGCTGGTGCCGCTGCTGGGCGCGATCGTGCAGTACGCGCGCCGTGGCGAGCGCCTGTACGCGGGATTGGCGGCGCTGCAGATCGGCGTGCTGCTGGCCGCGGCTTCGGGGCTGATCCGCATCGGTCACTGACATGCCGCCCGCGACGCTGCTGCTCGCCACCGAGCGCACGGAGTTCGACGCCGGCGCGGAGCGCATCGCGCTCGCACTCGCGCAGCAGTTGCAGGTACCGGTGCGAGTGGTCTGCCCGCTGGAAACGAATCCGGAGCTCATTGCGGTGGCGCCCGATCTGGCCGCCCGACAGGAGGCGTGCTTGCTGCGGGAACTGGATACGCTCGCTGCGCAGGCGCGCGCAGCCCGCGTGACGATGGCGACGGCGGTACGGCGCGGCGAAGGGGTCGCCCGCGAGATCGCCGCCGCCGCGCGCGAGGCGGCGGCCGACCTTCTCGTGATGCGCCGCCTTGGCAAGCGGGGCTGGCTGGCACGACTGACAGTGGGTGAGATCGCCAGTCAGGTGGCGGCGCAGTCGCCGTGTCCGCTACTGCTGGTGCCGCGCGACGCGCAGCCGTGGACCGCACGCGCGCTCGCCGTTCTGACCGGGCAGCAGATCGGGCCCCTGGCGCATTTGGTGTCGCTGCTGGGTGTCGGCAGCACCGTCGAGGTCGCCTGCTTCGGCGGCGCATCGGTACCGCCCGCTGTGGAGCAGGCGGCGCGCGCGGCCGGCATCGCTCTGCATCCAAGCGTCGCGGCAGGCGACTGGGCGCAGGCCTTGCCGTCCCTGGCACGCCGGGACGTGCAGCTCGTCGCTCTGCCGCTTACCGCAGCAGCGGTCGGGCACGGCAAGCTGGCGTCAAGCTACGAGGCGATGCTCGGCGCGTTGGCTTGTCCGGCGCTGCTGGTGCGCGCGGATTGAGGCACTCTGCATGACATCATGAAGCGACTTCCGCACCTCCCAATCGGTGGCGCCGCTGCCGCAGGCAGGGGCAGGGGGGCTTCTTTCCCTCAGCGGAGCGCACTCCGTCCTCGGCAGGCACCTCACGTGTCGGTGGGGAAGACTCAGGGACGACCGCAGGCGCTGGCGCTGCCCGCGAGGGCGAGCGAGCATCGCCTGATCGCTCGGCGAACAGCGCTCGGCACAGAGTTTCTCTCCGCGCACATGCCGGTTGCCGACGTCGTGATCGAAACGCGGGAGGCGCGCCGCGGCGACGTGCCGGCGCCGGTGCAGCGTGGGCGGCCGCGTTTCCTTCCTCTTCGACGAGCCGGCACAGGGTCCCCGATGAGCGACGCACTGGCCCATTTGGTCAAGGCACGGTCCGAGGCGATGGGCCATTACCTGAAGTTCGTCAAGCACGCCGGTGCCAGCCTCGATGCGAAGACGCGCGACGCGATCCCGGTCATCACCGAGGTGCACGCGCAGACCGAGCGAGCGTTGAAGCAATACCTGAAGCGCGCGCTGCGGGATGGCTGCACCGCGAACGAAGTGCTGGACGCGCTGTGGATGGCCTTCGCGGCGCTGGGGGCTGGCGAAGATCGTGTGGGCGATCGACGTGATCCTGAAGATGGGCTTGCCGGAGTTTCGCCTGCAAGCGCCGGGCGGCGAACCGGTCTGGCACGATCTGATGGCGGCCGAGGCGCTGGCCGTGGGCGGGAGCACGCCCGTCGAGTGCGACGGCCACGGCGTGTTCGTCTACTGCGGGTCGGGCGGGTTGCGCGCCTCCGACAACCGCTGTCCGCACGAAACGACCAACATCCCGCACTTGGCGCTCGCCGGCACGCGGCTGACCTGTCCGAAACACGAATGGGCGTTCGATCTCACGACCGGCCAGTGCATCGAGAAAGGCAGCGCGCCGCTGACCGCGCGCGCGATGAAGTTCGAGTACCGGCGCTTGTGGGCGTACTGGTAGGAAAGCGTGGACCCGGATCGGCGCGGATGAACGCGGACTCATCGACGTCGAATCCGTGCGCCGATCGGCGCCAATCCATACTGGCGAACCGATGGATTACCTGCCGATCTTCCTGAACCTCGCCGATCAGCCGTGTGCGGTGATCGGCGGCGGCGAAGTCGCCGCCCGCAAGGTGGCGCTTCTGCGCGCCGCCGGAGCGAAGGTCACGGTCACCGCGCCGACCCTGTGTCCGGCCCTAGCGCAACTGGCCGAACGCGGCGAGATCGCGCACCGCGCCGAGGCGTTTTCGCCGGCTGCGCTGGACGGCGCCGTGCTTGTGATCGCCGCCACCGACGAGCGCGCAGTCAACGCCGAGGTGTCGCGCCTGGCGCGAGCGCAGCGCCTGCCGGTCAACGTGGTCGATGATCCGGATTTGTGTTCGTTCATCATGCCGGCGATCGTGGACCGCTCGCCGGTGGTGATCGCCGCCTCCACCGGCGGCGCCTCGCCGGTGCTGGCGCGCCTGTTGCGCGCGCGGCTGGAGGCAGCGATCCCGGCCGCCTTCGGTGAGTTGGCGCGCCTGGCGCAACGCTTTCGCGCACGCGTGCGCGAACGGCTGGCGGCGGAAGACCGGCGCGCGTTCTGGGAGCGCGTGCTGCAGGGTCCGATCGCCGAACTGGTTTTCTCAGGTCGTACGCACGACGCCGAGCGCGCGCTGGAGCAGGCGCTCGCCGCAGCCGCGGCGCGGCAGCCAGATCCGGTCGCGCGCGGCGAGGTGTATCTGGTCGGCGCTGGCCCCGGCAATCCGGAGCTACTGACCATTGCCGCGCTGCGCCTGATGCAGCAGGCCGACGTCGTGCTGTACGACAACCTCGTCTCGCGCGAGGTCCTCGAGCTGACTCGGCGCGACGCCGAGCGCATCTACGTCGGCAAGAAGCGCGCCGACCACGCGCTGCGGCAAGAGCAGATCAACGCGCTGATGGTCGAACTGGCGCAGAAGGGTCAGCGCGTGCTGCGGCTCAAAGGCGGCGATCCGTACGTGTTCGGCCGCGGCGGCGAGGAGATCGAATCGCTGGCCGCCGCCGGCGTGCGCTTCGAGGTTGTGCCTGGCGTGACCGCAGCCAGCGGCGTGGCCGCGTACGCGGGCATTCCGCTGACGCACCGCGACTACGCGCACTCCTGCGTGTTCGTCACCGGGCATCTGAAAGAAGGCGTGATGGATCTGGATTGGCACGGTCTGGCGCGCCCCAAGCAGACCATCGTCGTTTACATGGGCCTGCTCGGCCTGGAGGCCTTGTGCCGGCAGTTGATCGCGCACGGCCTGCCGGAGGACATGCCGGCGGCGGTCGTGCAGCAGGCGACCGTGCCGCAACAGCGCGTCGTGACCGCGGCGTTGCGCGATCTCGCCGCGCGCGTCGCGGAAGCCGGACTGCGGCCGCCGACTCTGGTGATCGTCGGCGATGTGGTGCGGCTGCGAGACAAGCTCGCGTGGTACGAGGCACAAGAGCGGTAAAGCGGAGCGGCCGTTACGGAACCCCAACGACCCCGTTGCCCGTGAAGCGAGGGCCGCGACGCGAATAGCAGCGGTGCACCGCGACGCGCCGGGTACAGCGTGCGCGGAGCCGCGCGGGGAGCGATCGGCTTGGGCGCCACTGAGCGCCAGCGGTGCTTGTTGCGCGGCGTGCACGCCG
>DATLZG010000186.1:0-10309 GCA_035574095.1 Burkholderiaceae bacterium
CGGTCGGCAACGATCATCAGTACATCACGCCGCTGCATCTGCTGGCGGCGATGCTGCGCGCCGAAGACACCGGCGCGCGGACGCTTTTGCAGCGGGCCGGCGTGAACGTCGGCGGACTGGCGAAGGCCGTGGACGACGCGATCAAGCGCCTGCCGCAGGTGCACGGCACAGAAGGCCAGGTGCAGATCAGCCGCGAGCTGGTGGGGCTGTTGAACCAGGCCGACAAGGAGGCGCAACGGCGCGGCGACGCCTACATCGCCAGCGAGATGTTCCTGTTGGCGTTGGCCGACGACAAGAGCGACGCCGGCCGGCTGGCGCGCGACCACGGGCTGAGCCGGAAGTCGTTGGAAGCCGCGATCGACGCCGTGCGCGGCGGCGCCAGCGTCGACAGCGCCGAGGCGGAGTCGCAGCGCGAGGCGCTGAAGAAGTACACGATCGATCTGACCGAGCGCGCGCGCCAGGGCAAGCTCGATCCGGTGATCGGCCGCGACGACGAGATCCGCCGCGTCGTGCAGATCCTGCAGCGGCGCACGAAGAACAACCCGGTGCTGATCGGCGAGCCGGGTGTCGGCAAGACGGCGATCGTCGAAGGGCTCGCCCAGCGCATCGTCAACGGCGAAGTGCCGGAGACGCTGAAGAACAAGCGCGTGCTGACGCTCGATCTGGCGGCGCTGCTGGCCGGGGCGAAGTACCGGGGCGAGTTCGAAGAGCGGCTCAAGGCCGTGCTGAAGGAAATCGCTGCCGAAGAAGGCCGCATCATCGTCTTCATCGACGAGATCCACACGATGGTCGGCGCCGGCAAGGCCGAAGGCGCGATCGATGCCGGCAACATGCTGAAGCCGGCGCTGGCGCGCGGCGAGCTGCACTGCATCGGCGCCACCACGCTCGACGAATACCGCAAGTACATCGAAAAGGACGCCGCGCTCGAGCGCCGCTTCCAGAAGGTGATGGTCGACGAGCCGAGCGTCGAGTCGACGATCGCTATCCTGCGCGGCCTGCAGGAGAAGTACGAACTACACCACGGCGTGGAGATCACCGACCCGGCGATCGTCGCCGCGGCCGAGCTTTCGCACCGCTACATCACCGACCGCTTCCTGCCCGACAAGGCGATCGACCTGATCGACGAGGCGGCGGCGCGGATCAAGATGGAGATCGACTCCAAGCCGGAGGCGATGGACAAGCTCGACCGCCGCATCATCCAGCTGAAGATCGAGCGCGAGGCGGTGAAGAAGGAAACCGACGAAGCCTCGCGCAAGCGGCTCGAGTTGATCGAAGCCGAGATTCGCAAGCTCGAGAAGGAATACGCGGACCTGGAGGAGATCCTGCGCGCCGAGAAGGCCGCCGTGCAGGGCACCGCGCACATCAAGGCCGAGATCGAGAAGCTGCGCGCGCAAATGAGCGAGCTGCAGCGCAAGGGGCAGTTCGACAAGGTGGCCGAGATCCAGTACGGAAAACTGCCGCAACTGGAAGCCCAATTGAAGGCGGCCGAAGCGGGCGGCGGCAAGAAGCAGGAATTCAAGCTGCTGCGCACGCAGGTCGGCGCCGAAGAAATTGCCGAAGTCGTGTCGCGTTGGACCGGCATTCCGGTGTCGAAGCTGATGCAGGGCGAGCGCGAGAAGCTGTTGAAGATGGAAGAGCGGCTGCACCAGCGCGTCGTCGGTCAGGACGAGGCGGTGCGGCTGGTGTCGGAGGCGATCCGGCGTTCGCGCGCCGGACTGGCGGATCCGAACCGTCCGTATGGTTCGTTCCTGTTCCTCGGGCCTACCGGGGTCGGCAAGACCGAGCTGTGCAAGGCGCTGGCCGAATTCCTGTTCGACAGCGAGGAGCACCTGATCCGCATCGACATGAGCGAGTACATGGAGAAGCATTCGGTGGCGCGGCTGATCGGCGCACCGCCGGGCTATGTCGGTTACGAAGAGGGCGGCCAGCTCACCGAACAGGTGCGGCGCAAGCCGTATAGCGTGATCCTGCTCGACGAGATCGAGAAGGCGCACCCGGATGTCTTCAACGTGCTGCTGCAGGTGCTCGACGACGGCCGCATGACCGACGGCCAGGGCCGCACGGT
This sequence comes from Burkholderiaceae bacterium, assembly GCA_035574095.1. Lineage (GTDB taxonomy): Bacteria > Pseudomonadota > Gammaproteobacteria > Burkholderiales > Burkholderiaceae_F > JAKANT01. The sequence goes on from DATLZG010000186.1 coordinate 2,066, forward strand.
CGACTTCAAGAACACGGTGATCGTGATGACCTCGAACCTCGGTTCGCACGAGATCCAGCGGCTCGCCGGGCAGGACTACGCGATCATCAAGGAGGCGGTGCTGGCCGAAGTGCGACGGCACTTCCGGCCTGAGTTCATCAACCGCATCGACGAAATCGTGGTCTTCCACGCTCTGGATGCCAAGCACATCCAGTCGATCGCGAAGATCCAGCTCAAGCGCCTCGAGCAGCGGCTCGCTGCACAGGACATTAAGCTGGAGGTCAGCGAAGCGGCGCTGGCCGAGATCGCAAAGGTCGGCTTCGATCCGGTCTACGGCGCGCGTCCGCTGAAGCGCGCGATCCAGCAGCAGATCGAGAATCCGATCGCGAAGCTGGTGCTCGAGGGCCGGGTCGGCCCGAAGGACGTGATCCCGGTCGATTTCCGCGACGGCCGCTTCACGTTCGAGCGGACCGTGCACTGATGGCAGGGGAACGCGGCCGGCAGCGCCGCGTTCCCCCCCCGTCAATGCAGCGGGGCAGCGGGCTGCTCGTCCGCGTCCTCCGGCGCTTCCGCGTGCACCGAATGGCCTGCGGGATTGGGAAACATCGGCGCGCCGCAGTCATCGCAGAACTCCATCGGGAAGCGATGCGCATGCGTCGTGATGCGCGTGACGCCGAGGCGGCGCAACGCGGCGTCGATGTCTTCCAGCGCCTTTTCCTCGTCGTCGCCGAGCAGCGGCCAGACCACACCTTCGATCACCTGATCCTCGTCGCCCGCGCGGCCGATGCCGATGCGGACTTCCTCGATTCGCTTGTCTTCGTAGGCGGCGACGGTGGCCTGCAGCGCCGCCGGCGCCAGGTCATACGTTAGCTTCAGGTAGGCGAGCGCGGCTTCGAGCGAGAACTCGCGCAGCTCGCGGTCGGCCAGGCGCAACGCGGCATGAAACGCGTTGGGGGCCAGCACGCGATAGCGGCAGCCGGTCAAGATCGGTTGCACGACGTTGGCGAACTGACTGCAGAAGGATTCGATCGCAGCGGCCTTCGAATCCGGGTCAACGCCGGTCTCTTGCCAGTGATAGAGCGCTTGGCCCTGCGGCGCGACGATCGCCGCCAGGATGTAGCGCGTGTCGGCCAGCATCGACACCGGCTCGCGCAGGCTCTTGGCGTCGACCTTCATGCGCGTGCCCTGCGCCGCACAGGCGAACAGTTTGTGCGCGAAGTCGTAGACCTCGCCGAACGCCTCCGGCAACTGGTCGATCGAGAACAAATAATCGGCGACCGCGATGCGAGTGCCGCGGGCGGCCAGATGACCGGCGAACTGCACCGCGATGTTGTCGACGACGCTGGCGGCGAGCGTCGCCGTCGGCACCTTGTAGCGCGACCAGGCCAGCAGCGGCACCGCCACCAGCAGCGCGTCGTGCGGCTTGCCGTCGATCTCGATCACAGCGCTCTCGGCGCACGACTCGGCCAGATCGGCCAGATCGTCGTAGGCGCGCGCGTTGGTGCGCGACAGGTCGTCGAGCGCGGCGTCGATGTCGGCGTCGAAGCCGCGCGCGAGGCGGTCGTTCAGAAGCTCGACCAGCCGGCGTTCCCATAGCTGGTCTTCAATCCGGCTGCCGGATTCCGAAAGGCGGCGCGCGAGTTTGGCGAGCGTTTCGGCGTCGGCGTTGTGGCGCGCGCGGGAAATGAAGCGATTGCGGCGCATGTGCGTCCCCGATTTCGTGAAGGCTCAATTATCCCACCACGATCGCAGTGCGATACTCGGTCCAAGGTCCATGGGGGCGGCGATGGCGATGGCGGCGGATTGCGGAGCGCCGCGGCGGGATGCCGAGGTGATCGGGCTGGTCGGCGTGGCGCACGGCACGTCGCACTTTTTCCATTTGCTGCTGCCGCCGCTCTTTCCGTGGCTGATCGCGGAGTTTGGCCTGTCCTACACCGAGCTCGGTTTCTTGATGACGGTGTTCTTTGTCGTCAGCGGCGTCGGCCAGGCCCTGGCGGGCTTCATCGTCGATCGTTTCGGTGCGCGACCGGTGCTGTTCTTCGGCATCGCTACGCTCGCAGGCGCCGGCTTGGTCCTCGCCGCTTCAAGTGGCTACGCCGGGTTGATCGTCGCCGCGGCGGTCGCTGGCTTGGGCAACAGCATCTTCCACCCCGCCGACTTCACGTTGCTGAATCGCCGCGTCGCGACGCCGCGGCTCGGGCACGCGTTTGCCGTGCATAGCTTGGCGGGCAACTTGGGGTGGGCTGCCGCACCGGTGTTCATGGCAGGGCTCGCCGCGCTGACGGATTGGCGCGTCGCCGCGCTCGCCGCAGGCGGTGTCGGTCTCGCCGTGTTGCTGCTGTTGTTCGCTCGCCGCGACGCGCTGGACGACCGCGGCGCCGGACGCGCACTTGGGCTGCATGCAGCGAGCGATTCAGCGGGTGCGGCACGCTTCGGCTTCCTGCGCTCCGGCGCGGTGTGGATGTGTTTTGTGTTTTTCTTCTTCGCCACCGGCGCGTTCGGCGTGCTGCAGAGTTACGCGCCGGCGGTGTTGGGCAACGTCTACGGATTGCCGCTGGCGCTGGCGACGGCATCGCTGACCGCGTATCTGCTGGGCGGTGCCGGCGGCACGATTGTGGGTGGCTTCATTGCCGCGCGCACGGAGAGAAACGCCGGTGTCATCGTCGCTGCGCTCGGCGCGTCGGCGTCGCTCGCGTTGCTGCTGGCGAGCGGGTTTGCGCCGGCGACGGCTGTCGTCGGGTTGATGGCGGCGATGGGATTCGGTGTTGGCATCGCGACTCCGAGCCGCGATCTGCTGGTGCGCAAGGCCGTGTTGACGCAGTTCGGCAAGAGCGCGCTCGGCCGCGCGTATGGCTTCGTCTACTCCGGGCTGGACATCGGTCTGGCCGTCACCCCGCTGTTGTTCGGTCCGCTGCTCGATCGCGGCCATTTTGGCTACGCGCTCGTCGGCGTCGCTGTCTTGCAGACCGCCGCGCTTCTCAGCGCAGCGCGCGTCGAGCACGGCGCGAGACGGTCGAGTCCGGCGCCCGGGACGGCGGCATTGTGAAATCGTTGGCACCTCGCATTGGGAGGCCGTCGTGCGAGCGGGTGAGCCGGACTTGGCAGGCTCTTGCGGCTGGCACGGCATTCCGAATCATGAAATGCCGGCTTGTGCGGAGCACAAGGGTACTTTTCAAGATCATCAGTTTGGTTCCGAATAGCGAAACGAACAACGTAAGTGGTTGTTATTAAGAGATTTAGTCAAGGCTCTTTTATAAGACACTTGACTTGCTGCGCTGCCGGTGCCGCTCTAGGATGACCTTCAGTTGCCGGTGCTCGCCCGGCAACGTGAATCACTAACACGGAGAGACGCAGAAATGACGGCACGGAAACTCGAGGCGCAGCGCCTGCAGAAGGAATGGACCGAAAGCCCCCGCTGGAAGGGGATCAAGCGCGGATACACGGCCGACGATGTCGTACGGCTGCGCGGTTCTGTTCAGGTCGAGCACACGCTGGCGCGGCGGGGTGCCGAGAAGCTCTGGAAACTGTTGAACGAGGAGCCCTTCATCAACGCGCTGGGCGCGCTGACCGGCAACCAGGCCATGCAGCAGGTCAAGGCCGGGTTGAAGGCGATCTACCTTTCCGGTTGGCAAGTCGCGGGCGATGCCAACCTCGCCGGGGAAATGTACCCGGACCAGTCGCTCTATCCCGTGAACTCGGTGCCGGCGGTCGTGCGCAGAATCAACAACACCTTCGCGCGCTGCGACCAAATTCAGTGGGCCGAAGGCAAGAACCCGGGCGATCCCGGTTTCATCGACTACTTCGCCCCGATCGTCGCCGACGCCGAGGCCGGATTCGGCGGTGTGTTGAACGCGTTCGAGCTGATGAAGGCGATGATCGAAGCGGGCGCGGCCGGCGTGCATTTCGAGGACCAACTCGCGTCGGTCAAGAAGTGCGGTCACATGGGTGGCAAGGTGCTGGTGCCGACGCGCGAGGCGGTCGAGAAGCTGGTGGCGGCACGGCTGGCTGCCGACGTGATGGGTGTGCCGACGATTCTGGTCGCTCGCACCGATGCCGAGGCCGCCGATCTGTTGACGTCGGACGTGGATGAAAACGACCGCCCATTTATCACCGGCGAGCGCACCGTCGAGGGGTTCTATCGCACCAAGCCGGGGTTGGCGCAAGCCGTCTCGCGCGGTCTCGCCTATGCGCCCTACGCCGATCTCGTCTGGTGCGAGACGGGCAAGCCCGATCTTGCTTACGCCAAGGCGTTCGCGGAGGCGATTCACCGGCAGTTTCCCGGCAAGATGCTGGCGTACAACTGCTCGCCGTCGTTCAACTGGAAGAAGAATCTGGACGACGCGACGATCGCGCGCTTCCAGAAGGAACTGGCGGCGATGGGCTACAAGTTCCAGTTCATCACGCTCGCCGGCTTCCACAGCCTGAACTACTCGATGTTCAACCTGGCTTACGGATACGCGCGCAATCACATGAGCGCTTTCGTCGAGCTGCAGGAGGCCGAGTTCGCGGCGGCCGACAGGGGTTTCACTGCCGTCAAGCATCAACGCGAGGTGGGAACGGGCTACTTCGACGCCGTCACGCAGACGATCCAGCAGGGCCAGTCGTCGACCACCGCGCTCAAGGGCTCGACCGAAGACGAGCAGTTCCTCGACAAGGCCGGACGGAAGCTCGCCGCGTAGCGTCGTTGCGTTACAACGTCCGCTGCGGCGCAGCTTGTGGGGAGCGGTCCCGATTCATAGACTCCGCCCCCATTGCAAGTGGCGCGCAGCGCCGGAGGAAGACGAAGGGCGAGGTCGTAGGGGACGCCATAGAAGCAAAACAACAGCGAAGCAAACGATTCGGGGCCGCGCAAGCGGCCCTTTTTCTTTGGTCGGCCGTCGCGGCCAATATACTCGCGGCGCAAACGACTTCTCGCCGGGGAGAACTTATGGGCATTCGCGCGGTGCTGTTCGACGTCTTCGGCACGCTGCTGGACGTGCACTCCGTTGCCGCGCGTGCCGACCAGCTATTTCCAGGCTACGGCACGCAGCTGTCGCAGCTGTGGCGGGAGAAACAGATCGATTACACGCGGCTGCGTACGCTGTCCGACCGCTACGTGCCCTTCACGCAACTGACCGAGGACGCACTCGCGTACGCGTGCGATGCGCTGCATCTGCCGCTCGATGCGGCCGCGCGCGGCCTGCTGATGCACGAGTACACGCAGTTGGCGGCGTTCTCCGACGTCGCACCCGCACTGCGGCGGCTGCAGCACATGGGGCTGACTGTCGGCGTGCTGAGCAACGGCGATCCCGGTCTGCTCGAGGATGCGCTGCACAGCGCCCAATTGGCTGAATACATCGATCTGATCCTGTCCGCGGACCAGGTCCGCGCTTACAAGACGTCTCCCGCCGTTTACGGGCTGGGGCCGCAGACGCTGGGATGCCCGGCCGCCAATATCCTGTTCGTCTCCAGCAACGGCTGGGACGCTGCGTGCGCGACCTGGTTCGGCTATACGACCTGCTGGATCAATCGCAATGGGGCGCCGCCGGAGCGACTCGGCGTTGCGCCCCACGTTACCGGCCGTACGCTCGAAACGGCGACCGATTTTCTGCACAAGCAGCTGCAGGCTGCAACCGAGTAGGAGAGCCTCACAATGAATTTGCCGCAAGGTGTTGCCATCGGCGCGCCGTTGAAACCGGGTTTCGAGCAGATCCTGACTCCCGACGCGCTCGCGCTCGTCGCCAAGCTGCACCGGACGTTCGAGCCGCGCCGGCAGGAGTTGCTCGCCAAACGCGCGGAGCGGGCCAAGCGGCTCGACGCCGGCGAGCGGCCGGACTTCCTGCCCGAGACCAAGCATGTGCGTGACGGTGCGTGGACGATCGCGCCGCTGCCGCAGGATCTGCAGTGCCGGCGCGTCGAGATCACGGGGCCGGTCGAACGCAAGATGATCATCAACGCGCTGAACTCGGGCGCCGACGCCTACATGACGGATTTCGAGGACAGCAACACGCCGAACTGGGACAACCAGATCACCGGCCAGATCAACGTCCGCGACGCGGTGCGGAGGACGATCACGTTCGAGCAGGGCGGCAAGACCTATCGGCTGAACGACAAGATCGCCACGCTGGTGGTGCGACCGCGCGGATGGCATCTCGACGAGAAGCACGTGACGGTGGACGGACGCCGCGTCTCCGGCGGCATCTTCGATTTCGCTCTGTTCATGTTCCACAACGCAAAGGAGCTGATCGCGCGCGGCAGCGGGCCGTACTTCTATCTGCCGAAAATGGAGTCGCACCTGGAAGCGCGGTTGTGGAACGACATCTTCGTAATGACGCAGAAAGAGCTTGGCATTGCGCAGGGAACGATCAAGGCGACGGTGCTGATCGAAACGATCCTGGCCGCGTTCGAGATGGACGAGATCCTGTACGAGCTGCGCGAGCACAGCGCCGGCCTGAACGCCGGCCGCTGGGACTACATCTTCTCTTGCATCAAGAAGTTCAAGAACGACCGCAATTTCTGTCTCGCCGATCGCGCGCTGGTGACGATGACCGCGCCGTTCATGCGCGCCTATGCGCTGCTGCTTCTGAAGACCTGCCACAAGCGCAACGCACCGGCGATCGGCGGCATGAGCGCGTTGATTCCGATCAAGAACGACCCGATCGCCAACGAGCGCGCGCTGGCGGGCGTGCGCGCCGACAAGGCGCGCGACGCCAACGACGGTTACGACGGCGGCTGGGTTGCACACCCGGGGCTGGTCTCGGTCGCGATGGAAGAGTTCGTCAAGGTGCTCGGCGACAAGCCGAACCAGATCGACAAGAAGCGCGACGACGTGCAGGTCAGCGCCGCCGATCTGCTGAACTTCCAACCCGAAGGGCCGATCACCGAGAACGGGCTGCGGCTGAACATCAACGTCGGCATCCATTACCTCGGCTCGTGGCTGGCCGGCAATGGCTGCGTGCCGATCCACAACCTGATGGAAGATGCAGCGACCGCCGAGATCTCGCGCTCGCAGGTCTGGCAGTGGATCCGCTCGCCGAAGGGCGTGCTGCAGGACGGGCGCAAGGTGACCGCCGAACTGGTGCGGTCGCTGATCCCCGAGGAATTGGCGAAAGTCAAAGCGGAAGTCGGCGGCGACACCTCCACCTACGATCGCGCGGCGCAGATCTTCGAGCGCATGTGCACAGCCGAGACGTTCACGGAGTTCCTGACGTTGCCGCTGTACGAGGAGCTGCCGTAGCGTTTTCGAGCTTGCACTCCAGAGGCGCGCGCTAGCATGAGTGCACGCGGAGGCAGCCATGAAGACGAGCGACGGATCGCTGGACCTGCAGGTCCTGTTCGAAGCGCAGCGCACGGCGTTCGCGCGCGAGCCTTACCCGACCTGGCCGGTCCGCCGCGACCGTCTGCGGCGCTTGCGCGCGCTGCTCCTCGCCCATGAACGGGAGTTCGCCGAGGCGATCGACGCCGATTTCGGCGGTCGGCCGGCGGCCGAAACCGAGCTGCTTGAAGTCTTTCCGGCGCTGGAGGAAGTGAAGTCGGCGCTGCGCCACGGCGCCGCTTGGATGAAGCCGCGGCGCGCGCCAGTGTCGAAGTGGTACTGGCCCGCGCGCGGGTCGATCGTGCCGCAGCCGCTCGGCGTGGTCGGGGTGATCGCGCCCTGGAACTATCCAATCTTCCTCAGCGTCGGGCCGGCGGCCGGCGTGTTGGCGGCGGGCAATCGGCTGCTGCTGAAGCTGTCCGAGTTCACGCCGAACTTCGGTGCCTGTTTCGCACAACGTGTCGCGCAGGCGTTCGCGGCCGACGAATTCGCGGTCGTCAACGGCGACGCGAACGTGGCGGCCAACTTTTCCGCGTTGCCGTTCGATCACCTGCTGTTTACCGGCTCGACCGCAGTCGGGCGCAAGGTGATGGCAGCGGCAGCGGCGAACCTGACGCCGGTGACGCTCGAACTCGGGGGCAAGTCGCCCACAGTGATCGCGCCGGAGTATCCGCTCGAGCATGCGGCGGCTCGCATTCTGACCGGCAAACTGCTCAACGCCGGGCAGACGTGCATCGCGCCCGACTACGTTCTACTGCCGCGGGGCGAAATCGAGCGGTTCGTCGAGCTCGCACGGGCGCGCGCGCGGCTGATGTATCCGCGCGGGCTCGGCGACCCCGACTACGCGAGCGTGGTCAACGCGCGTCAGTTCGGGCGCCTCAGCGCCTATCTGGACGAGGCACGTGCGGCTGGAGCGCGGATCGAGGCGTTGTTCGAGGGCGAACAGCGCGACGACGCGAGGCATCGGCTGG
>DATLZG010000187.1:0-2022 GCA_035574095.1 Burkholderiaceae bacterium
AGCCGCTCGCCACCACCTGCGCGGTGACGAAGCTGACGCTGGGCGAGGTACGCCGCACGCCTCACGCGCTGGTGATGCTGCGCGGCCTGTTCGAGGAGGTGTTCGCGGTGGGCCGTGCCGCCGGTGTGCCGCTGACCGACGACCTGTATGTGCGCCGCTGGCGCGGCTTTTTCGAGGGGCCGGAGAACTTGCGGCCGTCGCTCGCGGTCGACCTCGAGGAGCGGCGGCCGCACGAGCTGGACTGGCTCACCGGCGCGCGCTCAAGGTGTTGGCGCGGTCGGAGGGTGCCTCGCTCGCCGAAGAAGCGGCGTGACGGCCGCGCCGGCGCGCATTTGCGATACTGCGCGCCGTTCCGAAAACTCCATCGCAACGATGCCTGTAGCAAAGCGCCCGTCCTCGCCCGCCCCCAGCAAACGCCGCCCGCAACCGAAAATCGTCGTCAAGAACTCCCGCATCCATGGCCGCGGCGTGTACGCGGCGCGCAAGATCGCCGCCGGCGAACGGATCATCGAGTACAAGGGGGAGATCATCACGTGGAAGGAATGCGACCGGCGCCCGCCGTCGGACCCCGACGATCCGCATCACACTTTTTTCTTCGCGCTGTCGGACGGCAAGCGCGTGATCGACGCCAACGTCGGCGGCAACGCGGCGCGATGGATCAATCACTCGTGCGATCCGAACTGCGAGACCGAGGAAGAGGACGACCGCGTGTGGATCCAGGCGATCCGCGATATCAGGCGCGGTGAAGAGCTCTCGTACGACTACGGCCTGATCGTCGAGGAACGCATCACGCCGACGTTGAAAAGACAGTACGCCTGTCGCTGCGGGGCGGCCAATTGCCGTGGCACCATGCTGGCGCTGCGCAAGCGCGGAGGAAAGAAATGACGGTCTCGATGTACGCGCTGTCGGTCCCGGTGTTCGTCAAGACGCTCGGCAACCTGGATGCGATCCTGGACAAAAGCGCCACCTACGCGCAGGCGAAGAAAATCGATCCTGCGGTGCTGCTGGCCGCGCGCCTGTTTCCGGACATGTTCCCCCTTGCCAAGCAGGTGCAGGTGGCGTGCGACTTCGCCAAGGGCGCGGTGGCGCGGCTGGCCGGTGTGGAGCCGCCGGCGTTCGACGACAACGAGCGAACCTTCGACGAGCTGAAGGCGCGTATCGCGCGCACGATCGAGTACGTGTCCGGTTTCGATGAGGCGCGGTTCGCGGGGGCGGAGGAGCGCGAGGTCGTGCTGAAGATCCGCGAGCGCACGCTAATTTTTCGCGGCCTGCCCTATCTGGCCCACGTGGCCTTGCCGAACTTCTTCTTTCACGTCGTGACCGCCTACGACATCCTGCGCCACAACGGCGTCGAGCTGGGCAAGCGCGACTTCATCGGGCAAGTCTGAGCGTCGTCGTGCGCGCGCCCGCGGCGCGCTCCTAGACTGGGCCCGATGCCGCTCGAACCGACCGCCGCCACGACTCCTCGCGCCGCGCAGCGCTTCGTGCTGCCGGTGCAGGGGATGAGCTGCGCGTCTTGCGTCGCGCACGTGGAGCGTGCGCTGGCCGCGGTGCCGGGTGTCGAGCGCGTCGCGGTGAACCTGGCCACCGAGTCGGCCGCGCTGGAGGCCAGCACGATCGACGCCGCGCGGCTGGTCGCGGCGGTGGACGAGGCCGGCTATGCGGTGCCGACCGAGAGGCTGCTGCTCGCGGTCGAGGACATGACTTGCGCCAGTTGTGTCGCGCGGGTGGAAAAAGCGCTGGCGGCGGTGCCCGGCGTACTGGCCGCGCGCGTGAACCTCGCCTCGGAGCGGGCGACGGTGGATGTGATCCGCGGCGCGGTGACGGGGGGCGAACTGATCGCCGCGGTCGAAGCGGCCGGCTATCGCGCGCGCCGCGTACAGGATGCGCCGGGCGCACCGCACGACCCGGCCACGGCGCTGGCGCGCGACGCCGCGCTCGCGCTTGCCCTGGCCGCGCCGCTCGCGGCGCCGATGATCGGCAGCGCCTTTGGCGTGGCTTTCGAGCTGCCGCCGTGGCTGC
>DATLZG010000188.1:0-8152 GCA_035574095.1 Burkholderiaceae bacterium
CCGCCGGCGTTCTGCCGGCGACCACGTCGGCGATCAACTGGCCCGAGCCCACACCCATCGTCCAGCCTAGCGTGCAGTGGCCGGTGTTGACGTACAAGCCGCGGATGCGGGTGCGGCCGATGATCGGCACGTTCGATGGCGTCGCCGGCCGCAGGCCGGCCCAGTAACGCGGACGGTCGTAGTCGCACGCGGCGGGAAAGAGCGTGCGCACGCGCCGGGTCAACGCCTCGCAACGGGTCGGATTCAACGCACGCGAGAAACCGTCGAACTCGGCGGTGCCGGCCACACGCAGCCGATTGCCGAGGCGCGAGACCGCGATCTTGCATTCGTCGTCGGTCACGCTGACCGTCGGCGCGCGCGTCGGATCGGCGATTTCGAAGGTTGCCGAGTACCCCTTCGCCGGATAAAGCGGAAGCCGCTCCCCAAGGGGCGCGAGCAGCGCGCGTGAAAACGCGCCCGCCGCGACGACGATGGCGTCGGCAGCGAGCGTTTCGTGCCAGCCGTCCGGGCCGACCATCTCGACACCGGTGACCCGACCGCGCTCGGCGAGGATCCGCGTCGCCAAGTGGTTGAACCGAAACACCACCCCACGCGCCGCCGCGCGCCCCGCCAGCCCCCGCGTAAACGCGAGGACGTCGCCCGACTCGTCTTCCGCGCAATAGTCGCCGCCGACGATGCGTGGCCGTGCCGGGGCAAGCGCCGGCTCGATCGCCACCGCCTCGTCCGCCGACACGATGCGCCGGTCGCAGCCGAACCCGCGCATCAGTGCGGCCGATTCCTGTGCCGCCTCAAACGCACGCGCGTCCGCGTAGAAGTGCAGGATGCCGCGCTCCAGGTGGTCGTATTCGAGCGCCAGCTCGCGCCGCAGTTGTTTCAGCAACGTGCGGCTGTGCAGCGCGATCGCCAGGCACGCGCGGGTGTTGCGCCGGGCCGCCTCCGGCAGGCACTCGCGCAGGAATGCGAGCCCCCATAGCCACAGAAGCGGGTCGCAGCGCAGCCGGAACAGCAGCGGCGCATCCTCTCGCCCGAGCCACTGCAGGATCTTGCGCGGTGCGTCGGGATTGGCCCACGGTTCCGAGTGGCTGACGGAGATCTGGCAGGCGTTGGCGAAGCTCGTCTCCAGGGCTACCCCCGGCTGGCGATCGATCACCGTCACGTCGTGCCCATCGGCGCGCAGAAACCAGGCGCTCGCAGTCCCGATGATCCCCGCCCCCAGCACGACGACGTGCATCGATCTCCCCTCGGCCGGCGCGGATTCTACGGACCGGCAGTGCGCCAATGCGGGATCCGCGTGCAGGGATTCCCCGCCCAAACGGTCGGCGGCGATCGGACTCGGGTGCGGGGCGGCTGGTACTACAATGCGCGCCTTTCGGATCGGGCCAGCCGTCGCCGTGTGCTCGGGCCGGAATCAACAATCGGTGATGCAGCGCTTTGCATCGACTGACACAAAAGAGGAGAAGACCGCATGAAACGACTGATCAGAATCGCGCCGCTGGCGATCGCAGCGGCGGTCGCGCTTGCCGCCTGCGGCAAGAAGGAAGAACCGGCGAAGAAGGAAGCCGCCAAAGCCGCGCCGGCCGCGCCGGCCGAACAGATCGTGAAGATCGGCCATGTCGCGCCGCTGACCGGAGCTATCGCCCACCTGGGCAAGGACAACGAGAATGGCGCCCGCATGGCGGTGGACGAGATCAACGCCGCCGGCGGCATCAAGGTCGGCGACAAAGTGTTCAAGCTCGAACTGGTGGCCGAAGACGACAAGGCCGACCCGAAAGAGGGCACGCTCGCCGCGCAGAAGCTGGTCGATGCCGGCGTGGTGGCGGTGGTCGGTCACCTGAACTCGGGCACGTCGATCCCGGCGTCGAAGATCTACGCCGATGCCAACGTGACGCAGATTTCGCCGTCGGCGACCAACCCGAAGCTGACCGAGCAGGGCTTCAAGACCACGTTCCGCGTGGTGGCCAACGACAACCAGCAGGGCGCGGTGCTCGCCAACTACGCCGCCACCGAGATGAAGGCGAAGACGATCGCCATCGTCGACGACCGCACCGCCTACGGCCAGGGGCTGGCCGACGTGGTCGAGAAAGTGGCGAAGGAGAAGGGCCTGAAGGTCGTCGCGCGCGAATTCGCGACCGACAAGACGACCGACTTCAACGCCATCCTGACCAAGATCCGCGCCGCCAAGCCGGACGTCGTGATGTACGGCGGCATGGACGCCACCGCGGGCCCGATGGCCAAGCAGATGAAGCAGCTCGGCATCAAGGCGCAACTGCTGGCCGGCGACGGCGTGTGCTCGCCGGAGTTCATCAAGCTCGCCGGCGATGCTGCCAACATCCTGACCTGCTCGATGGCCGGTGAAGCGGTCGAGAAGCTGGCCAAGGGCGAGGAATTCAAGCAGAAGTACAAGGCCAAGTTCGGCACCGACGTGCAGGTCTACTCGCCGTACAGCTATGACGCCGTATACGTGATCGCCGAGGCGATCAAGCGCGCCGGTTCGGCCGACCGCGCCGCGATCACCGCCGCGATGCCGGCCACCAACTACAACGGCATCACCGGCCAGATCCAGTTCGACGAGAAGGGCGACATCAAGAACGGCGCCATTTCGATGTTCCGGGTCAAGGACGGCAAACTCGAATACATCTCGACCTCGCGCTGAGCGCACGCCAGGATGGCGGACGGCACCTTCGGGTGCCGTCTTTTTTTGAGAGGGTCCGCCGGCGCTTGCTGGCCCGGATATCGACCTGGGCTAGCATGCGCGGGCGCGGCCACAGACGACAACCACGCGCCGGAGACGACATGGAGACCTTCATCCAGCAGGTCTTGAACGGCCTGGTGCTCGGCAGCCTGTACTCGCTGGTGGCGCTCGGCTACACGATGGTGTACGGCATCCTGAACCTGATCAACTTCGCGCACGGCGACGTGCTGATGATCGGGGCGCTGACCGCACTGTCGACCGTGCTGTTCCTGCAGGCGACGTTTCCGGACCTGCCGGGCTGGGTGTTGCTGCTCGCCGGCATGGCGACCGCGATTCCGACCTGCGTGATCACCAGCCTGATCATCGAACGCGTCGCCTACCGGCCGCTACGCAACGCGCCGCGGCTGGCCCCGCTGATCACCGCGATCGGCGTGTCGATCGTGCTGCAGACGATCGCGATGATCGTGTGGGGTCGCAACTACCTGACGTTTCCGCAACTGCTGCCGAACGAACCGATCCACCTGTTCGGCGCCACCGTCACGGTGACCAAGCTGCTGGTGATCGTGCTGTCGGCGCTGATCATGGTCGGGTTGATGGTGCTGGTGAATACGACGCGGCTGGGCCGCGCGATGCGCGCCACCGCCGAGAACCCGCGCGTCGCCGGCTTGATGGGCGTCAATCCGAACTACGTGATCGCGCTGACATTCGCGATCGGGGCGGCGCTGGCGGCGGTGGCCGGCGTGATGTTCGCCGCCACTTACACGGTGGCGCACTTTTACATGGGCTTTCTGCCGGGGTTGAAGGCGTTCACCGCGGCGGTGCTGGGCGGCATCGGCAACATTCCCGGCGCGATGGTCGGCGGCGTGCTGCTGGGGCTGATCGAAGCGCTCGGTGCCGGCTACATCGGGCAACTGACCGGCGGCATCCTGGGCAGCCACTACCAGGACGTGTTCGCCTTTCTCGTGCTGTGCGGCGTGCTGATCCTGCGGCCGAGCGGCCTGCTCGGCGAACGCGTCGCCGAACGCGCATGAGCCGGGGAGGAACACCGCGATGAGCCTGTTCTTTCCGCAATTGCGCGACAAGCCGCGCGCGGCGTTGATCGCCACGTTCGCGCTCGGCGCGCTGTTGATCGCGCTGCCGTTTCTGGTCGGCCAGTTCGGCAATGCCTGGGTGCGCGCGCTCGCGTTCGCCGCGCTGTACGTGATGCTGGCGCTGGGCCTGAACATCGTGGTCGGCTTCGCCGGCCTGCTCGACCTCGGCTACATCGCGTTTTACGCGGTCGGCGCCTACATGTACGCGCTGCTGGCTTCGCCGCACCTGTTCAACAACTTCCCGGCGGTGGCGGCCGCCTTCCCGAACGGCCTGCACAGCTCGATCTGGATGGTGATTCCGCTCGGGGCGGCGCTGGCCGCGTTCTTCGGCGTCATCTTGGGCGCGCCGGTCCTCAAGCTGCGCGGCGATTACCTGGCGATCGTCACGCTCGGCTTCGGCGAGATCATCCGCATCTTCCTGAACAACCTGAACGCGCCGCTGAACTTCACCAACGGCCCGCAGGGCATCACGCTGATCGATCCGGTGCGCATCCTGGGCGTGAACCTCGGCCGGCCGCAGACCCTGTTCGGCCTCGAGCTGCCGTCCGTGTACCTCTACTACTACCTGTTCCTGGCGCTCACCGTAATCACGATCGTGATCTGTACGCGGCTGCAGGATTCGCGCCTCGGCCGCGCGTGGATGGCGATCCGCGAAGACGACATCGCCGCCAAAGCGATGGGAATCAATGTGCGCAACGTCAAGTTGCTGGCGTTCGCGCTCGGTGCCACGTTCGGCGGAGTAGCCGGCGCGATGTTCGCCGCCTTCCAGGGTTTCGTGTCGCCCGAGTCGTTCTCGCTGATGGAATCGATCATCGTGCTGGCGATGGTCGTGCTCGGCGGCATCGGCCACATTCCCGGCGTGGTGCTCGGCGCCGTGCTTCTGGCCGTGTTTCCCGAAGTGCTGCGCCACACGGTCGTCCCGGTGCAGGAGCAGTTGTTCGGCAAGGTGCTGGTCGACGCCGAAGTGCTGCGCATGCTGCTGTACGGGTTGGCGATGGTGGTCATCATGCTGTACCGGCCGAAGGGTCTGTGGCCGGCGCCCGAGCACGGCGTCAGCCCCATGCTCGGCCGCAAGGCGACCGCGTGAGGACGGCGATGGGCGACGACGTCATCCTGCGCGTGCAGGGCGTGAACAAGCGCTTCGGCGGGCTGCAGGCGCTCGCCGATGTTGGCATCACGATCCGGCGCGGCGAGATCTACGGCCTGATCGGCCCGAACGGCGCCGGCAAGACGACGTTCTTCAACGTCATCACCGGCCTGTACACGGCCGATTCCGGCACCTTCGAACTGGACGGCAAGCCGTACACGCCGAGCGAACCGCACAAGGTGGCCGAGGCCGGCATCGCGCGCACGTTTCAGAACATCCGGCTGTTCGCGGAAATGACCGCGCTGGAAAACGTGATGGTCGGCCGCCACGTGCGCACCAAGGCCACGGTGCTGGGCGCCGTGCTGCGCACGCGCGCCACGCGCGAGGAGGAAGCGGCGATCCGCAAGCGCGCGCTCGAGCTATTGGAGTACGTCGGCATCGCGCGCTACGCGGACTTTCAGGCGCGCACCCTCGCCTATGGCGATCAGCGCCGGCTGGAGATCGCGCGCGCCCTGGCCACCGATCCGAAGCTGCTGGCGCTGGACGAGCCGGCCGCCGGCATGAACGCCACGGAAAAGGTGGCGTTGCGCGGGCTGCTGGAGAACATCCGCAAGGACGGCATCACCATCTTGTTGATCGAGCACGACGTGAAACTGGTGATGGGGCTGTGCGACCGCGTCACCGTGCTCGACTACGGCAAGATGATCGCCGAAGGCACGCCCGCCGAAGTGCAGCGCAACCCGGCCGTGATCGAGGCCTACCTCGGCGGCTCGCACAAAGCGGTGGCGACGAAGGAGGTCGCGTGAGCGAGGTCGTGCTCAGAGTCACGGGACTGAAGGTCGCCTACGGCGGCATTCAGGCCGTCAAGGGCGTGGACTTCGAGATCCGCGCCGGCGAACTGGTCACGCTGATCGGCGCCAACGGCGCCGGCAAGACCTCCACGTTGAAAGCGATCACCGGCACGATCGCCTGGAGCGGTTCGATCGAATACATGGGCCAGCCCACGGCCGGGCTGCCTTCGTACCGTCTGCTGCAGATGGGCTTGGCCATGGTTCCCGAAGGACGCGGCGTGTTCGCGCGCATGACGGTGACCGAAAACCTGCTGATGGGCGCGTTCGCGCGCAGCGACGCCGACGGCATCCGCGCCGACCTGGAGCGGATGTTTCAGACCTTTCCGCGGCTGAAGGAACGCGCCAAGCAACTGGCCGGCACGCTCTCCGGCGGCGAGCAGCAGATGCTGGCGATGGCGCGCGCGCTGATGAGCCGGCCCAAGCTGCTGCTGATGGACGAACCGTCGATGGGGCTCGCCCCGATCATGGTCGAGAAGATCTTCGACGTGGTGCGCGACGTCTCCGCGCAGAAGATCCCGATCCTGCTGGTCGAGCAGAACGCGCGGCTCGCGCTGGAAGCCGCGCACCGCGCCTACGTGATGGACTCGGGATTGATCACGCTCGCCGGCGAGGCGCGCGAGCTGCTGCACGACCCCAAGGTGCGCGAGGCTTACCTGGGAGAGGCGGCGGCGTAGCGGGCCGCTCGGGTCAGGCAATGCCGAGCCGGCGCATCCAGGCCGCCAGCGCGCGCGCGTCCTCTCCGCCCGCTTCCATCGCCGCGGCCACGTTGGTGCGGTCCTGCGGCGGCCGGTTCTGGCTCAACTTGAACTTGCCTTCGAGACGCTCGACCGCGATACGCAGCCCGACGATCGCGCCTTTCATCCTCTCGCGGAACTCCTCGGCCAGCTCGTCCCATTGCGCCCGGTAGGCCGGGTCGTGCGCGTCGATCAGCGCTTTCAGGATCGCTTCCTTGCCGGCGCTGTCGTCCACGCGCGCGAGCCGACCGTGCGCGTGCACGACCACGTAGTTCCACGTCGGCACCGCTTCGCGCGTCGTGTACAGCCGCGGCGAGACGTAGCCGTGCGGGCCGTGAAAGATCGCGGTGACCGCCGCGCCGTCCGTCAGCGCTTGACTGTGCGGGTTGGCGCGCGCGACGTGGCCGAGCAATGTGATCGCGGCGCCGCTGTCGTGCGCCACCAGCGGTAGATGCGTGAAGCAGGGTTCGCCGTCGGCGACCGAAACGAGCGTGGCGAACGGATGCGCGTCGATCACCGCGCGCAGCGGCGCGCGCTCCGTGACCGTGAAGTGCTGCGGCAGGTAAATCATTCCCGGCTCGCCGCTTGCGGTGACGCGGCCGCGCGCAGCACGCGGTCGAGCAGCGTCACCATGTAATCGATTTCTTCCCGCGCGACCGTGAGCGCGGGCATGAAGCGCAGCATCGACGGTCGCGGCGCATTGAGCAGCAGGCCGTCGGGCTCGAGCGCGCGCGCCGCTTCCACCACCTGCGGCGCACTCGGGCGCCCCAGGTCCAGTGCCCGCAGCAAGCCGCCGCCGCGTTCGCCCGCCAGGCCGTGCCGCGCCGACAAGTCGCGCAGGCGCGCCGCCAGGTACTCGCCCTTTGCCGCCACCTCGGCGAGGAATTCCGGCGCCGACACCGTGTCGACCACCGCATTGCCGACCGCCGCCAACAGCGGGTTACCGCAGTACGTTCCGCCCTGATCCCCGTGCGCGAAACAGCTCGCCGCCGCGCGCGCCAACAACGCCGCCAGCGGCACGCCGCCGCCGATGCCTTTACCGAGCGTCATGATGTCGGGGCGCACGCCGGCGTGTTCGAACGCGAACATCCTTCCGGTGCGACCCACGCCGGTCTGCACTTCGTCGAGGATCAGCAGCAGCCCGCGCCGATCGCACAGGTCGCGCAGCGCACGCAGGAACCCAATGCTGGCCGGCACCACGCCCGCTTCGCCCTGCACCGGTTCGAGCATCACCGCGACGGTGCGGTCGGTGATCGCCGCCTCGACCGCTGCGATGTCCTCGAAGCGCGCCTTCGGAAAGCCCGGCACCTTCGGCTCGAACAGTTTGTCCCAGCCGGCCTTGCCCGAAGCGGACATCGTCGCCAGCGTGCGGCCGTGAAACGCGCCGTCGAAGGTGACGATCTCGTAGGCACCGCCGCGATGCAGCGCGCCCCACTTGCGCGCCAGTTTGATCGCGCCCTCGTTCGCCTCGGCGCCGCTCGAACACAGAAACACGCGCTCCAACCCCGACAGCCGCGCCAGCTTGCCCGCCAGTTCGGCCGCTGGCGCGTTGAAGAAGGCCGGGCTCGGATTGATCAGCCGTTGCGACTGCTGCGCGAGCGCCTGCGCGATCTGCGGCGGACAGTGGCCGAGCGCGTTGACCGCCCAGCCCTGCACGAAGTCGAGATAGCGCTTGCCGCGGTGATCGACGAGCCACG
>DATLZG010000189.1:0-2241 GCA_035574095.1 Burkholderiaceae bacterium
CGGCGCGGTTGATTTCCAGCAGCGTGCCGTCGGCGGCCACCAGCTTTACGCACGCGGGCTCGTTGTCGAGAATCGCCCGCAGCCGCGCCTCGTTCGCGCGCAGTGCGGTTTCGACGCGTACCTGCTCGCTGACATCGAACATCAGCGCATAAAAGCCGCGCAATCCGTCGTCGCGGGACATGTCGGGCACGCAGCGGATCTCGACGTGCGTGACCCCATCCTTGCCGCCCGGATGCGCGCGCCGCGTGGTGATCTGCTTGCCGCCGATGACCTGCGCCACCGTGTGCCGCACCAGGCCGTAGATTTCTTCGCCGGTGATTTCGCGCAGCGTCATCCCGAGCGCGCGCTGCGGATCGACGCCGTGGAACTCGCAGTAGCGGCGGTTGGCGTAGCGGCACCGCAACTCGGTGTCGAAGTAGGCGATCATCGCCGGCACGTAATCGGCGATCAGCCGCATCTGCCGTTCGCCGGCGCGCACCTGCTCCAGTGCGGCCGCGCGTTCGATCGCCCGCGCGAGCTGCGCGGTGACGGCCGGCATCGCTTCCAGCAGTAGGCGATCGGGTTCGCGTCTCTCGACGGCGAAAAACTCGAACAGTCCCACCGTCTCGCCGCGCACTGCGACCGGCACCGCCAGGCCGCAGCGCAGTCCGGCGGCGCGCATGGCGGCGGCGCGCCGCGACCGCTCGATCTTCTGCAGGTCCTCGATCCAGCGCGGCGCTTGTGACTGCAGCGCCCGGCCGACGAAGTCATCCTCTGCGGCGGCGTAGTCCAAGGTCTCGCAGGCGGCGATGAATTCATCCGCCTGCATGCCGTCGGCGACGTGCCACAGGGATAGATCCCCGCTGCCGCGGTGTAAGGTGATCGCATGCCCGACTTGCCAGCCGCCGTACGCGCACAGGCGGCGCACGCAGGCCGCCAGCGCGTCCTTCGGGCTGCTCGCTTCGCCCGCTGCCGCGGCCAGCTCGCTCAACAGCGTGTTCAGCGCGGCGCGGCGCGCGTTGTCGCGTTCGGCGCAGCGCCGCTCCGTGATGTCGCGGTAGATCGCCACCAGCCCAAGCGCGGACCCGGCGGAATCGACGATCGGCGCGACCGAGGCGCTGACTTCGACCGCGGAGCCGTCTTTGCGCAGCCGCACCGTATCGAGTTGCGTAATTGCCCGGCCGCTGCTCAGCGCGAATGCGCTGGCGCCGATCTCGGGCACGCGATCGCGCGGCACCAGCAGCGTCAACGGTTTGCCGATCACTTCGGCCGCGCCGTAACCGAACAGGCGTTCGGCGGCGGGGTTCCAACTGGTAATCGCGCCGTCGACGCCGCACGTCACAATCGCATCGTTCGAATGCGCAACGATGGCTTCGAAGTGCGGGGCGACGTCGGCGACGCCGCCCGTGCGAGAAGCGCTCGCGCCCTTCACGTTGCAAGCCCGCCGGCATCCGGCGGCAGGCCGAGCGCGTGGCGCGCCAGCGGCAGTAACTCGGTGCGAATGTTCTCCTTGACGACATAGCCGGCGGCGCCGGCTGCCCGCGCCCGCCGCACGAACTCGGCGCCGCTGTGATGGCTGACCACGATCACCGCGACCTCCGGATATGCGACGCGGATCTCGCGCGTCAATTCGATGCCGTCGGCGTCCGGGAGATGGATATCCATGAACACCAGTTGCGGCCGGTTCGCGCGCACGATGTCGAGCGCCAGCACGCCCGATTCCGCCACGCCGACATGACGCTCCGGGAACGCGCGCTGCAGATACTCGCGCAGCGTGTTGCGCATCAGTTCCTGGTCCTCGACCACCAGCAGACAGCGCCGGCGGCCATTCTCGATCCTTGTCATCGCGTGCCCCGTTTCCTGACCGCCACGATAGGGGGGCGCGCGCGTGCGGTCTGTCGGGAGATCCTGACAGTTCAGGACAGCGAGGTGATGCCGTGCTGGATGGCGAATTTGACCAGCGCCGCCGTGTCGACCACGCCCAGCTTCTTCATCAGCCGGCTGCGATACGTCTCGACCGTCTTCGGCGACAGGTGCACGCGCGCCGCGATCGCGGCGCTGGAGTGGCCTTCGGCGACGAGCTGCAGCACTTGGCGTTCGCGGCTGGACAGGCGCGCCAGCGGGCTCGCCGCACGCACCGACGCCGCGCGCGGTTCGAGTGCGGCGAGCGGCGGCGACAGGTAGCGCCTGCCCACGTGCGCCGCGCGCACCGCGGACAGCACGTCGGCGCCGGCGGATTCCTTCAACACATAGCCGCAGGCG
>DATLZG010000190.1:0-4652 GCA_035574095.1 Burkholderiaceae bacterium
CTCGTCGTGGCGCACGTCCGGAAACTCCGAAATGTCGGCGCCGGCGGCGAAATTGCCGCCGGCGCCGCGCACGACGATGCAGCGAACACGGTCGTCACGCGCCAACTCCGCGAACATGCGCGCCAGCTCGCGCCACATCGCGACCGAGATCGCGTTCAGCCGCCCCGCATGCTCGAGCGTGACGCGGGCGAGCGCGCCGTCGACCTGGCAGCGGACCGTTCCGGCCATCAGTCCAGCTTGGCGCCCGACACCTTGGTCACCTGCGCCCAGCGCTTGATTTCACTGTTCAGGAAGCGCGCGAACTCGTCCTGCTTCATCACAGCCACCTCCGACCCGTTGTTGGACCAGATCTCGCGCAGTTCGGGCGAATTCAAAGCCTTGACGACTTCGTCATACATGCGGTCGACGATCTCCTTCGGCGTGCCTTTCACGGCCCAGATGCCGTACCACGTCGCCACCTCGTAACCGGGCAAACCGGCTTCGGCGGCGGTCGGCAGATCGGGGAACGCCGCCACGCGCTTCGGCGCCGCCACCGCCAGCGCCTTGATGCGGCCGCTGCGGATGTGCTGGGCGGAGGAGCCGAGGCCGTCGAACATCATGTCCACGTTGCCGGCGATCAGATCCTGCAGGGCGGGTCCGGCGCCGCGGTACGGGATGTGCACGATGAAGGTCTTGGATAGCTGCTTGAACAGCTCGCCGGCCAGATGGTGCGAGGTGCCGTTGCCGGCGGAGGCGTAGTTCAGCTTGCCGGGATTCTTGCGCGCGTAGTCGAGCAGCGACTTCAGGTCATTGGCCTGTACCCGGCTCGGGTTGACGACGATCACCTGCGGCGGATGCGCGATCGTCGTCATCGGCACCAGGTCCTTCTCGATGTCGTAATCGAGCTTCGGATAGAAGCTTGGCGCGATCGCGTGATGCACGGCGCCGATGAAGAACGTGTAACCGTCGGGCGCGGCCTTGGCGGCGATCGATGCGCCGACCGTGCCGCCGGCGCCGCCACGGTTGTCGATGATCACCTGCCGGCCGAGCTGCTTGGTCAGTTGCGCCGCCAGCGGGCGCGCGAACGCGTCGGTGCCGCCGCCGGGCGGGAACGGCACGATCAACGTCACCGGCTTGGTCGGCCAGCCTTGCGCCAAGGCGGCGCCACCTGCCAGCGCCAACGCCGCACCGAACGCGCCGAGCGCGTACACGAGTTTTCTTTTCATCCTCGGGTCTCCTTTATCGCCATGCTAGAAGTGCGCGCCGCGCCGCGGCGCTCGAGATAAACGAACAGCGCGACACCGATCACGATCATCGGCAGCGACAGCCACTGCCCCATCGACAGCCGCAGCGCCAGCAGGCCGAGAAAGGCGTCCGGTTCGCGCGCGAACTCGGCGATGAAGCGCAGCACGCCGTAGCCGACCAGAAATGCCGCGCCGACGGTACCCGCAGTGCGCGGTTTGCGCGAGTACCACCACAGCAGTATGAACAGCAGAACGCCTTCCAGCGCGAACTGGTATAGCTGCGACGGATGACGCGGCAGGTTGTCGCCGGCCTGCGGAAACACCATCGCCCATGGCCACACGCTCGGATCGGCCGGTCGGCCCCACAGCTCGCCGTTGATGAAATTGCCGATGCGCCCGAACGCGAGCCCCTGTGGGATCAAAGGTGCCACGAAATCCGCCACCTGCAAGAACGGCTTGCCGCGGCTGCGCGCGAACCACGCGAGCACGATCAGCACGCCGATGATGCCTCCGTGCGAGGCCATGCCGCCCTTCCAGATCATCAGCGCTTCCAGCGGATGCTCGAGGTAATAGCCCGGCTTGTAGAAGAGCACATAGCCGAGGCGGCCGCCGATGATCACGCCGAGCACCCCGTAGAACAGCAGATCGTCGACATCCTGCTTGGTCATGCCGCGCCACGCCTCGCGCGCGCGCCGGCGGCCGAGCAGCACGAATAACACGAAGCCGACCAGGTACATCAGCCCATACCAGCGCACGGCGAGCGGGCCGACGCTGAAGGCAACCGGGTCGAATTGGGGATGGACGAGCATCGGTCGGGAGTCCGGCGGCGGGCGATCAACCCGCGCCCAGTGTGCGCTTGGCGACTAGAATCGGGGCCATTCTAGGCGACGTGGCTCGAAGTCTCTCTGCGGCGCCGTGCGGAAACTGCCGACTCCCGACCCCCGACTTTCATGCCGTACAACGAACGCAGCAAGAACGTCACGCAAGGCGTGGCGCGCTCGGCCAATCGCGCGATGTACTACGCGATGGGCTACAAGGACGAAGACTTCGACAAGCCGATGATCGGCGTGGCCAACGGCCATTCGACGATCACGCCGTGCAACGCGGGCCTGCAGCGGTTGGCCGACGCGGCGGTCGCCGAGATCGCCAAGTGCGGCGCCAACTCGCAGGTGTTCGGCGTGCCGACCGTGTCCGACGGTATCGGCATGGGCACCGAGGGCATGAAGTACTCGCTGGTCAGCCGCGAGGTGATCGCCGACTGCATCGAGACCTGCGTCAACGGCCAGTGGATGGACGGCGTGATCGTGATCGGCGGCTGCGACAAGAACATGCCGGGCGGCATGATGGCGATCGCGCGCTGCAACGTGCCGGCCATCTACGTCTACGGCGGCACGGTCAAGCCCGGCCACTACAAAGGCAAGGACCTGACGATCGTCTCCGCGTTCGAGGCGGTCGGCGA
The DNA here is from genome assembly GCA_035574095.1 of Burkholderiaceae bacterium. Taxonomy (GTDB): domain Bacteria; phylum Pseudomonadota; class Gammaproteobacteria; order Burkholderiales; family Burkholderiaceae_F; genus JAKANT01. The sequence continues at coordinate 2,683 of DATLZG010000190.1, forward strand.
ATTCACCGCTGGCCGGCTGTCGGAAACCGATTTCAAGGAAATCGAGCGGCGGTGTATCCCTGGCTCGGGCTCGTGCGGCGGCATGTACACGGCCAACACGATGAGTTCGTCGTTCGAGGCGCTCGGCATGTCGCTGCTGTACTCGTCGACGCAGGCCAATCCGGATCAGGAGAAGGTGGACAGCACGGCGGCGGCGGCGCGGGTGCTGGTGGAGGCAGTCAAAAAGGGGCTGAAGCCGCGCGACATCATCACGCGCAAATCGATCGAAAACGCGGTGTCGCTGATCATGGCGGTCGGCGGCTCTACGAACGCGGTGCTGCATTATCTGGCGATCGCGCACGCGGCCCAGGTCGAGTGGACCATCGACGACTTCGAGCGGGTGCGCGCGCGCGTGCCGGTGCTGTGCGACCTGAAGCCTTCCGGGCGGTACGTCGCCACCGATCTGCACGCGGCGGGCGGCATCCCGCAGGTGCTGAAGATCCTGCTCGTCAATGGCCTGTTGCACGGCGACTGCATCACGATCACCGGCAAGACGATGGCGGAGATGCTCAAAGACGTGCCGGCGCAGCCGCGAAAGGACCAGGACGTGATCCGCCCGTTCGACAAGCCGCTGTATCCGCACGGCCATCTGGCGATCCTCAAAGGCAACCTGGCGCCCGAAGGCTGCGTAGCGAAGATCACGGGCCTGAAGAACCCGGCGATCACCGGGCCGGCGCGCGTGTTCGACTCCGAGGACGCGGCGATGGAAGCGATCCTCGCCGACCGCATCAAGCCCGGGGACGTGGTCGTGATCCGCTATGAGGGCCCCAAGGGCGGTCCGGGCATGCGCGAGATGCTGAGTCCGACGTCGGCGATCATCGGCAAGGGGCTGGGCGAATCCGTGGGGTTGATCACGGACGGCCGCTTCTCGGGCGGCACCTGGGGCATGGTGGTCGGCCACGTCGCGCCCGAAGCCTACGTCGGCGGCAACATCGCGCTGATTCAGGAGGGCGATTCGATCACGATCGACGCCCATCGACTGCTGTTGCAGTTGAACGTCTCGGACGAGGAGCTGGCCCGGCGCCGGGCGGCGTGGAAACAGCCGCAACCGCGCTACACGCGCGGCGTGCTGGCCAAGTTCGCGAAACTGGTCTCCACCGCCAGCAAGGGCGCGATCACCGACGAACGGCTGTTCGATTGACGTTCAGCGGTGCGGCCGCTGGTCCTTGCTGAAGGCCTTCTTGATGCGCTCCTGCTTTGCGCGCTCCAGTTCGTCGAACGCCTTTTTCTTGTCCAGTCCGAGGCGCCTCTCGAACACCTCGAACCAGATGAACGCGAGCACGAGCGGCAGCGCGACCCACCACCAGGACATCTCCGCGAACGGGCCGATGCCGATCAGTTTCAGCAGCAACAGCGCAACGCCAACCCAGAGCAGCCACATGCGTCACCCTTCGCCTCGAAAGCCGCCCAAACTATAGCCCCGCGATGCGAGGCAAGCGCCGCCCGATGCGGGTCAACGCCGAGGCGGTTGCAACGTTAGAATTGTTCGAGTCCGCTTGTCCCACCCGCTTACGGAGCGTTCCGATGAAAAGAGCCCTGTTTGCCGCCGCCGCCGGTCTGACGCTGGCATCCGGCGCCGCGTTCGCCAATGCCGATCTGGCCAAAGCGAAGAACTGCATGGCCTGCCACGCCAACGACAAGAAACTGGTCGGACCGGCCTACAAGGATGTCGCCGCCAAGTACGCCGCCGACAAGGATGCCGTCAACAAGTTGGCGAAGAAGATCCGCGAAGGCGGCGTGGGCGTCTGGGGCCAGGTGCCGATGCCCGCCAACCCGCAGGTCAGCGAAGCCGAAGCGCAGACCCTCGCGAAGTGGGTGTTGACGATCAAATGACGGATGGAATGCCGGTCGCCCGCGGCGGCCGGTCCCAGCGCGCGGGGCGCCGTTGGCGCCCCGTTGCGCTTCATGGCACCGTTCCGCGCACTGCGACC
>DATLZG010000191.1:0-2670 GCA_035574095.1 Burkholderiaceae bacterium
CCGTGCTGGTCGTCGTGAAACACCGGAATCTTCATCCGCTCGCGCAGCTTGCGCTCGATGTAGAAGCACTCCGGCGCCTTGATGTCTTCCAGGTTGATGCCGCCGAACGTCGGCTCCAGCGCGGCGATGATCTCGACCAGCCGGTCGGGATCGGTCTCGTCGATCTCGATGTCGAACACATCGATGCCGGCGAACTTCTTGAACAGGCAGCCCTTGCCTTCCATCACCGGCTTGCCGGCCAGGGCACCGATGTTGCCGAGCCCCAGCACCGCGGTGCCGTTGGTGACGACCGCGACCAGATTGGCGCGCGCGGTGTATTGGGCGGCGTCGTGCGGATTCTTCTGGATTTCGGTACACGCGTAGGCCACGCCGGGCGAATACGCGAGCGACAAATCGCGCTGCGTGGCGAGGCCTTTGGTCGGCGTGACCGAAATCTTGCCGGGGGTGGGATTGCGGTGGTACTCGAGCGCGTCGATACGCAACTGCTCTTCCATGGCCCTGCCCTCTCAGCGCAGGTTTTCGGCGGTGAACAGCACGGTCCTGTCGCCGATGAAATTGACTTTGATGTTGCGCGTCTCGTCACCCCAGATGCAGCCCTTGGCGCCGAGCACGTCGCTGCAGCGGTCCGGAGCGCCGAGGATCGCCTGCACCTCGTCGAAGCTCATGCCGATCCTGAGCTTGGCGTAGTTCTCGGCCGTCAGCCGCGTGCACGCGGCAGCGAGCGTCGCCGCGAGCAACGCGAGCAGCAGCATGCGCTTCATCGCGATCTCCTTGCCGCCCGGAAGTGCGCCGCGCGCCGCAGCGCGCGCAGCGCCGGCCACAGCAGCCACAGCGCCCAGAACGGCGCGGTCAGAATGAGGCCGAACGCGAGATTGCCCGCCCGGTGATCTTCGAGCGCCACAGCCGCGCCGAGCGCGCCCCACGCGAGCCAGATCGTCCAACCCCAGCGAACGATGCGTTCGTCGGGACCGGTGACGCGATCGGGAAAGTCGCCGCGCGCTTTCACGCGCGCAACTTTACCCCGGCATCTCAATGTTGGCGATCGGCCGGCTGCGCATTGAGCGCCGGCACGCCGCGGGCATGCCCGCGCCTGAACCAGCGGGCCTCCCAGGCGTCCAGATACGAATAGATCACCGGCACCACGACCAGCGTCAGCAGCGTGGACGTGATCACGCCGCCGATGATCGCGCGCCCCATCGGCGCCTGCTGCTCCGCGCCTTCGCCGAGGCCGAGCGCCAGCGGCAGCATGCCGAAGATCATCGCCGCGGTGGTCATCAGGATCGGCCGCAGGCGCGTCTGCCCGGCGGCGAGCAGCGCCTCACTGCGCTCCATCCCCTTGCGCTGCCCCTGGTTGGCGAAATCGACCAGCAGGATCGCGTTCTTGGTCACGAGCCCCATCAGGAACACGATGCCGATCATCGAGAAAATGTTCAGCGTCGTTCCCGTGACGAGCAGCGCCAGCATCACACCGACAATCGACAGCGGCAGCGAGGTCATGATCGCGAGCGGCTGCAGGAAGCTGCCGAACTGGGAGGCGAGCACCAGGTAGATGAAAATGATCGCCAGCGCCAGCGCGCCGAAAATGGCGCTCGTCACTTCCTGCTGGTCGCGGATCTGGCCGCCGATGTCGAAGCGCAGTCCCGGCGGCAGCTCGTAGGATTTCACCAGCGCTTCCACTTCCTTGCCGGCGTCGCCCGCCGGCCGCCCCTGAACGTTGGCGAACAGCGCGACGCGCCGCTGCAGATCCTGGCGGCGGATGTTCTCCGGATTGAACGTGCGCTCGATCGTCGCGATCGCGCGCAGCGGGATCACCTCCGGCGAACCATCGGCCAGTTGGCGGCCGGTGGCGATGTTCATGTTGGCGATGTCGTCGCTCACGGCGCGCCGCTCGCGCGGGATCTGCGTGATCACTTCGTAGTTCTGGCCGTCGGGCGCGAGCCAATAGCCAGAGTTCTCACCGCCGACCATCGCGCGCAGCGTGGCTCCCAACTGCGCATGCGTGATGCCGTACTCGGCGGCCAGCTCCGGCTTCAGCCGCACCGACAGCGCCGGCGTGCCTTCTTTCACGGTTACATCGACGTCGGTGATGCCGCGGATCGCCTGAATCCGATTCTTCAGATCGTTGATCACCCGCGTCATCGCCGCGTCGTCGTTGCCGAGCAGCGCGACGTAGATCGGCCCGCCCCAGCCGACCTGCAGCACGACGCCGGGAATCGACGCCACGCGCGCGCGGATCGCTTCCTCGATCTGCTTCTGCGTGCGCTCGCGCTCTTTGCGCGGCACCAGTTTCAGGTTGATGCGCGCGGTGTTCTTTGCGCCGTCGGTGCCGATCGACGTGTCGATGATCTCGATTTCGGGGAACTCGCGCAGCGCCTCTTCGACGCGCTTGACCCGCTCGTCGGCGTATTCGAGGGAGGAGCCGACCGGCATCGTCAGCCGCACGCTGGTGAAGCTTTGATCGACTTCGGGCATCAGCTCGCCGCCGACGATGCCGGCGACCGGAAAGCTGGCGAGGAAGCTCGCCAGCGCGATCGCCAGCGTCGTCTTGCGGTGTGCAAGGGCCCACCGCATCAGCCGGTCGTAGACGCCGTGCCAGCGCTCGACCCAGCGTTCGAAGCCGCGCAGGATCGGTCCGACGAAACGCGCGCCGCGGGCGCCGTGCGGCGGGTC
>DATLZG010000192.1:0-2718 GCA_035574095.1 Burkholderiaceae bacterium
CGCGTCGCCGTGCAGCGCACCGACGGTGGGTTGCGCGCTTGGGCGCTGGCGCTGCTTGCGCAGTGTTACGAGCAACGCGGCGAGCGCGCGCAGGCGGACGCCGCCTATCGCGCGGCGCTCGCCGCCGGCGACGATCTGGTCACCCGGCTTGCGTACGCCGATTTCCTGCTCGCGCAAGGCGCGCTGGATGCCGCGCGCGCCGTGCTCGCCGACCTGCCGGCCGCCGACGGCGTACTGCTGCGCCGCTGGCGCGTGGCGCGCAGCGCGGGCGGAAACGCGACCGCGTTGGAGACCGCGCTCGCTGCCCGCCTACGCGAAGCGCAGCTGCGCGCGGACGGCTCGGCGCTGCTGCACGCTCGCGATTGGGCCGCCTTCGAACTGGAGCGCGGCAACGCCGCCGCGGCGCTGCAACTGGCGCGTAGCAATTGGGACGCGCAGCGCGAAATCGAAGATCTGCTGCTGCTGACACGCGCCGCTGCCGCCAGCGGCGACCGCGCGGCGCTCGCCGAGGTGCGCGCGTGGATCGAAAAGACCGGGCTGCAGGACGTTCGTCTCGCCGCGCTGCTGGCCGGAGCGCCGCGATGAACCGCCTGCTTGCGCTGTTGCTGCTCGCCGCGTCCTGCGGCACCGCGTTCGCGCACTCGGCGAGCACCGCGTATCTGGAGATCGATGCCGCCGCTGACGGCGGCGTGCCGCTGACGTGGACCGTGTCGCTGCGCGATCTGGACGCGGTGCTGGATCTGGACGCGAACGGCGACGGCCGGCTGACCTGGGGCGAAGTGCAGGACCGCGCCGCGGACCTGGTACGGCTGGCGCACGAAAGCGTGGTGGCGCTCGCGCAAGACCGGGGGTGCGACATGCTGTTCGAAGCGCCGCGACTGGCGCGTGCCGAGGGCAGCGGCTACGCCGTGTTCGCCGCCCGCGCCGACTGCGCGGGCGCGCCGGTGCGGATCCGCTACCGGTTCTTGCAGGGCATCGACGCCTCGCATCGGGTGTTGATCACCGCGCCCGGATTCGCCGCCCCACGACCGCTGGCGGGCGGCGGCGAACTGGACCTCGCGCGCGCGGCGGACACGAGCTTTGGCGCGCTGCTCGCCGACGGCATCGCGCATATCGTCGGCGGCCCCGACCATCTGCTGTTCCTGGTCGCGCTGCTTCTGCCGGCGGTGCTGGTGCGTCAAGGCGAGCGCTGGGCGGCGCGCGCACAACTGCGGCCGGCGTTGGCGGAGACGGCGTGGATCGTCACTGCCTTCACGGTCGCGCATTCGATCACGCTCGGTCTGGCGAGCTTTGACGTGGTCGAGGTGCCGGCGCGGGTGATCGAACCGCTGATCGCCGCCACCGTACTGGCGGCGGCCCTGAACAATCTGAAGCCGATCGTCACGCGCCGGCTGGCGTGGGTGGCGTTCGCGTTCGGCCTGGTCCACGGCTTCGGTTTCGCCGAGGTGCTGGCGCCGTTGGATCTTCCGCCGCCGCGGCTCGCGCTGGCGCTGGCGGGCTTCAACCTCGGGGTGGAGATCGGCCAGTTGGTGATCGTCGCCGGCGCCTTCGTCGCACTGGCCGCGCTGCGGCATTGGCGCGGCTATCCGCGCTGGGTGCTCGGCGGAGGCTCGGCGTTGCTGGCGGCAGTGGCCTGCGCTTGGCTGGTCGAGCGCGTGTTCGACGTCCCCGTCTTCGCGCTCGCGTTCGCGCAGCGCTGAGCTACTTCATCGCCGGCGCCGCCGCGCAGTGCGCACCTTTGGCGGCCGCCCCGCCGCCACTGCCGATCGCGACGACGGGCGGTTCGTCGAACGGGTTGTGCCGCGCGCCGCTGCGCACCCAGTCGAGGACGACGAAGGCGAGAAGCAGCGCCCAGAACAGCGCCGCCAACCAGACGCGTCGTTGCGCGGTCGCCATCGTCACCCCGCGAAGCCGAGCCGTTCGCGCAGCCGTACGCCGAGATGCGAGCCGGCGAACGCGCAGGCGAACCACAGCCAGCCGTGCAAGCTGCCGGACGCGATACCGGCGAAGTACGCGCCGATGTTGCAACCGAACGCGAGCCTCGCGCTGTAGCCAAGCACGAAGCCGGTCACCAGCACGGCGATCCATTGGCGGCGCGTCGGCGCGGCCGGCGGGCAGGCCTCGCTGCGCCAGGCCGCGACGAGCAGGCTGCCCGCGAGCAGGCCGAGATTGGTCACCGAGGTCACGTCGTCGAGCACCGGCGCAGCGATCTGCGCCAGTTGCGCCTCGCGCCCCCAGTAGGCATTGCCGGCCGGATCCCAACCCAGCGTCGTCGCGATCTTCGCGCCCCATAACCCGACGCCGTACACGATGCCCCACGGCTGCCCGGCCACGACGAGGTTGGCGACCGCGAACAGGGCGAGGACCAAGGCGGCGACAAATACGCCGCGCCCTTGCCAGCGCGTGCCGAGCTGCCGGCGATAGCGCCACGCGAGTCCGCCCAGCGCGCCGAACGCGGCGAGCTGCAAGACGACCGCGCCGCCGGTGCCGACGAACTGCTGCACGGTGAGGGGGCCCAGGCTGCCGAGCCGCAACCACCAGTCCAGATGCGCGGCGCCGAGAAACGTGCCGGCGACGAAGCCCGGGACGACGGCGATGTTGATCGCGTTGCCCAGCCCCGCCTTGTACAGCGTGCCCGAGCCGCAGCCATCGGCCACCTGCATCGCGGCGCCGAACACGAACGCGCCGAGCACCAGGCTGACGGAAATGGGCCCGACC
>DATLZG010000193.1:0-8016 GCA_035574095.1 Burkholderiaceae bacterium
AGTTGGATGCGGTGACCGCGGTGTCGGGCAGCGGGCCGGCGTACGTGTTCTATTTCATCGAAGCGCTGATCGACGCCGGCCGCCAACTGGGTTTCACCGAAGCGCAGGCGCGCACGCTGGCGATCGCCACGTTTACCGGAGCCGCCGAACTGGCGGCGCGCTCCGATGAGCCGGTGGCGGTGCTGCGCGAGCGCGTGACCTCGAAAGGTGGCACGACCGCCGCCGCGCTCGCCAGCCTGGAGAAGGACGGCGTCAACGCCGCGATCGTGCGCGCGGTGGCGGCGGCCCAGCGCCGCGCGGTGGAACTGGGCGACGAATTCGGGCGCTGACCGGCAGGGCCGCGTCAGCGCAGCGCGTAGTCGGCCGCCACGCCGGCGAACACCGCCAGGCCGAGCCACTGGTTGTGCAGGAAGGCGCGGAAGCAGCCTTCGCGCGTGCGCCCGCGGATCAACGTGTAGTGATACAGCGCGATGGCCGCAGCCGCCAGCAGCCCGGCGTAGAACGTCCAGCCGGCGCCGATCGTGGGGCCGGTCGACGCCAGCACGGCCAGGTGCGCTGCATAGCAAGTCATCACCGCTGCCACGTCGAAGCGCCCGAAGAAGACTGCGGACGAACGAATGCCGATCTTCAAGTCGTCGTCGCGGTCCACCATCGCGTACTCGGTGTCGTAGGCGATGACCCAGAACAGGTTGCCGACGAACAGGTACCAGCCGAGCGGTGTCACCTCGCCCAGCACCGCGGCAAACGCCATCGGGATGCCGAAGGAGAACGCCACCCCGAGCCAGGCCTGCGGCAGCGGAAAGAAGCGCTTGAACAACGGGTACGCGATGGCGACGGCCAGAGCCACCAGCGCGTACAGGAACGTCACCCGATTCAGCGGCAGCAACAGCAGCCCCGCCGCCGCCGCCAGCACCGTCGCCACCAGCACGCCCTCGAGCGGGCGGACGCGCCCCGTCGGCAGCACGCGGCCGGCCGTGCGCTTGACCGCGCCGTCGAAATCCCGGTCCAGCACGTCGTTGATCGCACAGCCGGCCGAGCGCATCAGGAACGTCCCGGCGGTGAAGATGGCGACCAGCAGCGGCGGCGGCCGCCCGCTGGCGGCGATCCACAGCGCGGTCAACGTCGGCCAAAGTAGCAGCAGCGTGCCGATCGGCTTGTCTAGCCGGGTGAGCTGGGCATAAAGGGCGAGGCGCGTGGTCGCGGACATTGGACGGGCGTGGTGCAATGCGGGGCGACAGCGATTTTGCGGCGCGTGGCAATGCCTCTATCGTAACGGCCGCGTCACAGCGCTCGATAAGAATGCCAAGTTTTTCAAGGAGGCTCCAAGTCATGAAAAGACATCTGATCGCCGCGGCCGTGGCCGCGCTCGCCTCGGCCGCCGCGACTCCGGCCGTCGCACAGGTCGAAATCCAGTGGTGGCATTCGATGGGCGGCGCGCTCGGCGAGGCGCTGAACGAACTCGCGGGCAAGTTCAACGCCAGCCAGAAGGACTACAAGGTCGTCGCGACTTACAAGGGTTCGTATCCGGAGTCGATGACGGCCGCGATCGCGGCGTTTCGCGCCGGTCAGGCTCCGCACATCCTGCAGGTGTTCGAGGTCGGCACGGCGACGATGATGGCGGCCAAAGGCGCGATCAAACCCGTCTACCAGTTGATGAAGGAACAAGGCGAGCCGTTCGATCCGAAGGCGTATCTGCCGGTCGTGACCGGGTATTACTCGGACCAGCAGGGCAACATGCTGTCGTTCCCGTTCAACAGCTCCACCGTGATGTTCTACATCAACAAGGACGCGTTCAAGAAAGCGGGGCTGGATCCCAACAAGCCGCCGCGCACCTGGAAGGAAGTGCGGGCGGCCGCCGACAAACTGAAAGCCGCCGGCCAGGAGTGCGTGTACACGACCAGCTGGCCGTCGTGGAAGCACATCGAGAACTTCAGCGCCTGGCACAACCTACCGATCGGCACCAAGGAGAACGGCTTCGGCGGAATTGACACGCAGTTCACGTTCAACTCGCCGGTGCACGTCAAGCACATCGAGATGCTGGCCGACATGGCGAAGAAGGGGCAGTTCACCTACGCCGGCCGCACCAATCAGGGCGACGCCAAATTCTCCAGCGGCGAGTGCGCGATGTTCACCGGCTCGACGGGCGCGCAGGCCGGCATCCGCAAGGCGGCGAAGTTCGAGTGGTCGATCAACTTCATTCCGTACCACGACGACGTGCCGGGCGCGCCGCAGAACTCGATCATCGGCGGCGCGTCGCTGTGGGTGATGAGCGGCCGCAAGGCCGAGGAATACAAGGGCGTGGCCAAATTCTTCTCCTTCCTGTCGCGCCCGGAAGTGCAGATGGAATGGCACGTCAAGACCGGCTACGTGCCGATCACGATGGCGGCGTACGAAATGACCAAGAAGTCCGGTTTCTATGAGAAGGACCCCGGCGCAGAACTGGCCGTCAAGCAGCTGACCAACAAGCCGCCGACCGCGAACTCCAAAGGGCTGCGCTTCGGCAACTTCGTGCAGGGCCGCACGGTGATCGAGGAGGAACTGGAAGCGGCGTTCGCCGGCAAGAAGAGCGCCAAGCAGGCGCTCGATGACGCCGTACGGCGCGGCAACGAGATCCTGCGGCAGTTCGAAGCGGCGAATCGCTGACCGCGTCAGCGTTTCGCCTGCGGCGACATGCCACGGCACCCCTCCCCGGCCCTCCCCGCTCGGCGGGGAGGGCGACTTCGCTAGAGCGAGCGAGTGGAAAAGCGCGTCGTCTTCCGCTCGGCGTGGCTGCCGTTCGCGCTGGTCGCGCCGCAGCTGGCGATCACGATCGTCTTCTTTTTCTGGCCCGCGTCGCAGGCGATCTGGTATTCGTTCCAGTTGCAGGACGCGTTCGGCCTGAAGACCCAATTCGTCGGGCTGCAGAACTTCTACACGCTGTTCAAGGATCCGCATTACCTCGATTCCTTTCGCATCACCGCGATCTTCAGCTTCGCGGTGGCGACGATCGGCATCGCGCTGTCTCTGGTGCTGGCGGTCTTCGCCGATCGCGTGCTGCGCGGCGCGGTGATCTACAAGACCCTGCTGATCTGGCCGTACGCGGTCGCCGCCGCCGTCGCCGGCGTGCTGTACGCGTTCCTGTTCGCGCCGTCGATCGGCATCGTCACGTTCTGGCTAAAGGGTCTGGGCGTGCACTGGAACTGGGTGATCGACGGCGACCAGGCGATGCTGCTGGTGATCATGGCCGCGGTGTGGAACCACATCAGCTACAACTTTCTTTTCTTTCTCGCCGGGCTGCAGTCGATTCCGCGCTCGCTGATCGAAGCGGCGGCGATCGACGGCGCCGGTCCCTGGAAGCGCTTTTGGACCATCGTGTTTCCGCTGCTGTCGCCGACCGCGTTCTTCTTGCTGGTGGTCAACGTCGTGTACGCGTTCTTCGGCACCTTCGGCATCATCGACGCCACCACGCAAGGCGGCCCGGCCACCTCGACCCAGATCCTCGTCTACAAGGTCTATCACGACGGCGTAAAGGCCGGCGATCTGGGCAGCTCTTCCGCGCAGTCGGTGGTGCTGATGGCGATCGTGATCGCGTTGACGGTGGTGCAATTCCGCTACATCGAGCGCAAGGTGCAGTACTGATGGTCGAGCGCCGCCCCTGGCTGGACCTGCTGTCGCACTTGGTGCTGATCGCCGGTGTGGTCGTGATCGCGTTCCCGGTGTACGTGACCTTCGTCGCCTCGACGCTGACGCTGGAACAGATCATGTCGGTGCCGATGCCGCTGCTGCCCGGCGATCAACTGATCGAAAACTATCGCCAGGTGCTGACCGCCGGCACCGCCAAAGGCTCGAAGGCGCCGGTGGCGGCGATGCTGATCAACAGCACCATCGTGGCGCTCGGCATCACGATCGGCAAGATCGCGATCTCGATCATCTCGGCGTTCGCGATCGTCTATTTCCGCTTCCGCTTGCGCATGTTCTTCTTCTGGACCATCTTCGTCACGCTGATGCTGCCGGTCGAGGTACGCATCATCCCGACGTTCAAGGTGGTCGCCGATCTCGGCCTGCTGAACAGCTACGTCGGCTTGACGCTGCCGCTGATCGCCTCCGCCACCGCGACCTTTCTGTTCCGTCAGTTCTTCCTCACCATTCCGGACGAGCTGGCGGAGGCGGCGCGCATCGACGGCGCCGGGCCGATGCGCTTTTTCTGGGACGTCGTGGTGCCGCTGTCGAAGACCAGCATCGCGGCGTTGTTCGTGATCCAGTTCATCTACGGCTGGAACCAGTATCTGTGGCCGCTGCTGATCACGACCGACGAATCGATGTACACGACGGTGATCGGCATCAAGCGCATGATCGTCGGCGGCGACGCCGCCAACGAATGGAACCTGGTGATGGCCACCGCGATGCTGGCGCTGCTGCCGCCGGCGCTGGTCGTGATCCTGATGCAGAAATGGTTCGTCAAGGGTCTGGTCGAAACCGAAAAGTAAGCGCTCGGCGCAGCGCGAATAGAACTCGAACATGGCGACTCTGGAACTGCGCGACGTCAGGAAAACCTTCGGCAAACTGGAGGTCGTGCACGGCATCACGATCAGCATCGACAAAGGCGAGTTCGTCGTGATCGTCGGCCCGAGCGGCTGCGGCAAAAGCACGTTGCTGCGCATGGTGGCGGGATTAGAGGAGATCACCGCCGGCGAGGTGGCGATCGCCGGCCGCGTAGTCAACGATCTGGAGCCCAAGGATCGCGACATCGCGATGGTGTTCCAGAACTACGCGCTGTACCCGCACATGAACGTGTTCGACAACATGGCGTACGGCCTGAAGATGCGCGGCATGCCGCGCGCCGAGATCGAGGCGCGCGTGCGCGACGCCGCCCGCATCCTGGAGCTGGAACCGCTGCTGGACCGCAAGCCGCGCCAGCTTTCCGGCGGCCAGCGCCAGCGGGTGGCGATGGGGCGAGCGATCGTGCGCCATCCGCAGGTGTTCCTGTTCGACGAGCCGCTTTCCAACCTCGACGCCAAGCTGCGCGTGCAGATGCGCCTGGAACTGCAGAAATTGCACCGGCGCCTCGGCGTCACCTCGCTGTACGTCACGCACGATCAGGTCGAGGCGATGACCTTGGGCCAGCGCATCATCGTGATGAACGCCGGCCGCGCCGAGCAAATCGGCACGCCGGCCGAGATCTACGCACGCCCCGCGACGACCTTCGTCGCCGGTTTTATCGGCTCGCCGCCGATGAATCTGCTGCCGGCCGCCGTCGAGGGCGGCGGCACCACGCTGGCGGTGGACGGCGGCGCGTTGACGCTGCCGCGCGCGGCCGCACGGCTGGCCGGCCGCAAGCTGCTGTTCGGCGTGCGCCCCGAGCACTTGCGGCTCGGCGGCGACGCGTTCGAGATGGAAGTGGAGATGGTCGAGTCGCTCGGCGCCGACCATCTGGTGCACGGCCGCCTCGGCCGCGAACCGATCATCGTGCGCGCCGGATCGGAGGCCAACCCGGCACCGGGCAGCCGCGTGCGCGTCGGCATCGATGCCGACGCCATCCATTGGTTCGACCCGGAAACGACGCGCCGGATCGAGCCGTGAGCCATCAGCCGTGAGCCGTTGACCGGCGGCCGGCGCCGGTCGCCGACGACGCGCCGTCCACGGCCAACCGCGAACGCGCGCGGACAGCGCGTTACTTCAGCAAGCTGCGCAGCATCCAGGCGGTTTTCTCGTGCACCTGCAGGCGCTGCGTCAGCAGGTCCACCGTGGCTTGGTCGTTGCCTTTCTCGGCAGCGGGAGAAACCTCGCGCACCGTACGGGCCACCGCCTCGTGGCCCTTGACGAGTTCGCGCACCATCGCCATCGCCTCGGGCACGTCGTCCGTGTCCTCGATGCTGGTCAGCTTGCCGAACGCCTTGAAGCCGCCGGGCGCCGGATGCCCCAACGACCGGATGCGCTCGGCGACCGCGTCCAGCGCATTCCACAGCTCCGTGTACTGCTCCTGGAACATCTGGTGCAGCGTGTTGAACATCGGCCCTTCGACGTTCCAGTGGAAGTTGTGCGTCTTCAGGTACAGCGCGAAGGTGTCGGCCAGCACGCGCGACAGCCCGTCGGCGATCTTGGCGCGATCCTTCTCCGGAATGCCGATGTCGATCGCCGGCGCCCCGCCGTTTTCGTGTTCCGCGTTCTTGCTCTTGCCCATCGTCGATCTCCTCTGACTTTCGTAACCGAGCCAATGCTAGGTGCTAAAACCGCGCATGGCCAATCGAATTCGCCAACCGCAGCGATAAGGAACCTCTGAAAAACTACTGCGCGTCCCGATCTTGCGCCTGCGGTGCTCAGCGTACGCCTCTTGTACGCCTGCGCTCCTCGGCGCAACCTCGGGCCGCTCGCTACGTTTTTCAGAGGTTCCATAACTCAAACTGACTGCGGCGCTGTATCCAGCATGCGCACGCCGTGCAGCGGACAGCGGACGATCGCCAGCCGCAAGGCGTCGATCGCGGCCAGGCGTGGAAAACTCTTGCGCCAAACCAGCACGACCCGGCGGTCGGGCGGCGGCGGCCGGAACGGCACGTACTCGATCAGCGAGCCGCGCGGCGTCTTCTCCGGCACCGAGGACACCGGCAGCAGCGTGATGCCGAGACCGGACGCGACCATGTGGCGGATCGTCTCCAACGACGAGCCCTCGAACGTCTTCTGGATGCCCTCGGCTTGGGTCGAGAAGCGCATCATCTCCGGGCACACCTCGAGCACCTGGTCGCGAAAGCAATGACCGGTGCCGAGCAGCAGCATCGTCTGGTCCTTCAGCTCCTCGGTCGCCACCGCGCCCTTGCCGCGCGCGTCGCGGCCGCGCTTGGCCCACGGATGATCGCGCGGCACGGCGACGACGAACGGCTCGTCGTACACCGGCTGCATCATCAACCCCGACTCGGGCAGCGGCAGTGCGACGATCGCAACGTCGATCTCGCCCGCCTTGACCATCTCCAGCAGTCGGGTGGTGAAGTTTTCCTGCAGCAGCAGCGGCATCCGCGGCGCGTCCTTCAGCAGCCGCGGCACCAGATGCGGCAGCAGGTACGGCCCGATCGTGTAGATGACGCCGACGCGCAGCGGGCCGACCAGCGGATCCTTGCCTTCCTGCGCGATTTCCTTGATGCGCGCCGCCTCCGCCAGCACGCGGGTTGCCTGCGCGACAATGCGTTCGCCGGCCGGCGTCACGGTCACTTCGTTGCTACGCCGTTCGAACAGCAGCACGCCGAGTTCGTCCTCCAGCTTCTTGATCGCGACCGATAGCGTCGGCTGGCTGACGAAACAGGCGTCGGCCGCGCGGCCGAAGTGGCGCTCGCGCGCGACGGCGACGATGTACTTGAGTTCGGTGAGCGTCATGACGGGGCAGTGTATCCGCCCATACCCTCAGGCGGCCGCCAGCGCGGCGCGGCTGCCGAGCCAGCGCCGCACGTGCTCCTGCGCCGCCGCCGGATCCGTGCGCAGCAGCTCGACCGCGGCGTCGCGCGCGGCTTCCACCAGGTCGATGTCGCGTTCCAGGTCAGCGAAGCGCAGCAGCGGCACCCCCGATTGGCGGCGGCCGAGAAACTCGCCCGGGCCGCGCAACTGCAGGTCGCGGCGCGCGATTTCGAAGCCGTCGGTCGTCTCGTAGATCACGCGCAGCCGCTCGCGCGCCGCCTCCGACAGCGGCTCGTCGAACAGCAGCACGCAATAGCTTTCCCGGCTGCCGCGGCCGACGCGGCCGCGCAACTGGTGCAACTGCGCCAGGCCGAAGCGCTGCGCGTGTTCGATCACCATCAGCGAGGCGTTCGGCACGTCGACACCGACTTCGATCACGGTGGTCGCGACCAGCACGTCGATGCGGCCGGCGGCGAACTGCTGCATCACCGCGTTCTTCTCGGCCGGCGGCAATTGCCCGTGCAGCAGGCCCAGGCGCAGCTCCGGCAGCGCCGCGCGCGCCGCCGCGAACATCTGCGTGGCCGCCGTCAGTTCGACCGCGGCGGCGGCCTCTTCGTTCTCCTCGACCAGCGGACAGACCCAATATGCCTGCCGGCC
>DATLZG010000194.1:0-2248 GCA_035574095.1 Burkholderiaceae bacterium
GCATACGCTCACCGCCTGTCGTGCGGGCCGCGCGGTCCTTTGCGCCAGTCGCGGTTCGCTTCGCGGATCTGTTCGCGCAGGCGCTGCCGCTCTTCCGGCGTCAAACGCCGCGGTGCCTCGATGCCGTCCTGGTCTCGGCGGCGTTCCCGTTCTTCCAGCCAACGGTGACGCAGCGCCTCGCGCTGCTCCGGGGTCAGACGTTCGCGTATCGCTTGCCGCTGCTCGGGCGGCAGGCGGCGCCAGATCTCGCCCTTCTGCTCGGGCGTCAGGCTGCGCCACAGTTGCTCGCGCTGCTCCGGCGTCAGTTGCCGCCAGATCTCGGCGCGCTCGCGCTCCGGCTGCGCGTACGCCGCGCTGGCGCCAAGGAGCAGCGACGCAGACAGCAGACAGGCAAGGCGGGACATCGTTTTCTCTTCCAACGACGACGAGATCGTATGCGCTCAACGCGACGGCGGCGGCGATCATCGACGATACGGCCGCGCGCGCGGGGTAAAGTCTGTAACAGTTTGTGGCCCGCCGGCCGCGCTGCGCGCGCCGCCGTGCCAGCATCCGCGCCACCGCCGAAGACGCTTCCATGACCCGTACCCATCCGAAGATCCTCGTCGTCGACGACGACCCCCGCCTGCGCGACCTGTTACGCCGCTATCTGGGCGACAACGGCTTCACCGTGTACGTGGCCGAAAACGCCCAGGCGATGAACAAGCTGTGGCTGCGCGAGCGCTTCGATTGCCTGATTCTCGACCTGATGATGCCGGGCGAAGACGGGCTGTCGGTGCTGCGCCGGCTGCGCGGCGGCAACGATCCGACGCCGATCATCATGCTGACCGCCAAAGGCGAGGACGTCGACCGCATCGTCGGCTTGGAAATGGGGGCCGACGATTACCTGCCCAAGCCCTTCAACCCGCGCGAATTGCTGGCGCGTATCAATGCGGTCTTGCGCCGCAAGGGCCCGGACGACATCCCCGGCGCACCCACGCAGGAGGACAAGACGGTCACGTTCGGCGAGTTCACGCTCGACCTGGGCACGCGCACGCTGACCAAGAATGGCGAGCCGGTGCCACTGACGACCGGCGAGTTTTCGGTGCTGAAGGTGTTCGCGCGCTATCCGCGCGTGCCGCTGTCGCGCGAGAAGCTGATGGAGATGGCGCGCGGGCGCGAGTACGAAGCGTTCGACCGCTCGCTCGACGTGCAGATCTCGCGCCTGCGCAAGCTGATCGAGCCCGATCCTTCCAAGCCGCGTTACATCCAGACCGTGTGGGGACTGGGCTACGTGTTCATTCCGGACGGCCGCAACTGACGGCCGATGAAGCCGCCGCCGCCGAGCCTGTTCTGGCGCACGTTTTTCTGGATCGTCGCGCTGATCGTGGCGATCCTGCTCGCCTGGGCGCAGAGCTTCCGCCTGTTCGAACGCGAGCCCCGCGCGCGCCAGATCGCGCAGCAGGTGGTATCGATCGTCAACATCACGCGCAGCGCCCTGCTGTACTCCGATCCCGCGTTTCGGCGCGAACTGCTCGCCGATCTGGCGGAGAACGAAGGCATCCGCATCGTTCCGCGCGAGGACGCCGATGCGGTCAAGCCCTTTCCCGACGCTCCGCTCGAGCGGCTCGTCGCAGCGATGGTGATCGAGCGGCTCGGCCCGGGCACCGAGCTCGCGGCCGAAGTCAACAACATCGGCGGCGTGTGGGTGAGCTTCGACATCGACGGCGACGACTACTGGGTCTTCATCGAGCGCGACCCGCTGACGCGCGACGCCGGCACGCAGTGGGTCCGCTGGGCCGCCGTCGCCGCCATCCTGTCGCTGCTGGTCGCGGTGGCGATCACCGGCGTGGTCAACCGGCCGCTGCGCCAACTTGCAGCCGCGGCGCGTTCGCTGGGTGCCGGCCGCGCCCCGGAACCGCTTCCCGAACGAGGTCCGGCCGAGATCCGCATGGTCAACCGGAGTTTCAACCGCATGGTCGCCGACCTCGCCCAACTCGAACAGGACCGCGCGGTGCTGCTGGCCGGTATCTCGCACGACCTGCGCACGCCGCTCGCCCGGCTGCGGCTGGAGATCGACATCAATGCGCTGCCGGAGGCGACGCGCGCGGCGATGATCGCCGACATCGAGCAGATGGACGCGATCGTCGGCCAGTTCCTCGATTACGCGCGACCTCTGCCGCAGCAGCCGAAGGAGCGGGTGCCGCTGGCGGCGCTGGTCGAAACCGCACTGGCACAGGCGCGGCTGCACGACGCCCGGCTGACCGTGGAC
>DATLZG010000195.1:0-6764 GCA_035574095.1 Burkholderiaceae bacterium
CGAGATCACCAGCGGCACCTTCGCGCCCACGCTCGGCTATTCGGTTGCGCTCGCGCGCGTGCCGGCGGCGGTGGCGGTCGGCGATACGGTGTCGGTGGAATTGCGCGGCAAAGAGGCAGCGGCCGCGGTCGTCAAGTATCCGTTCGTGCGCAACGGCAAGGCATTGGTTTAGGGAAGGACGAGGAGAGAGAGATGAACGTACCCGCAGAACTGAAATACACGGCTTCGCACGAATGGGCGCGGCGCGAGGCCGACGGCACGGTCACGGTCGGCATCACGGACTTCGCGCAGGAAGCGCTCGGCGACGTCGTCTACGTCGAGCTGCCGGAAGTGGGGCGCACGGTCGCGGCGCAGGAGGCCTGCGCGGTCGTGGAGTCGGTGAAAGCCGCTTCCGACATCTACGCGCCGGTCGCGGGCAAAGTGGTCGCGGTCAACGAGGCGCTGAAGGACAAGCCGGAGACCATTAACGCCGATGCGTACGCGGCGTGGATGTTCAAGCTCGAGCCCGCCAACGCCGCCGATCTGGACACCCTGCTGTCCGCCGAGGCGTACAAGCAGAACATCGCGGCCCAGAAATGAACGATCTCCGTCTCCCACCGATGACGCTCGCAGAACTCGAAGCCCACGACGAATTCATCGCCCGTCACATCGGGCCGAACGACGACGAGATCGCGCAGATGCTGGCGGTGGTCGGCCAGCCCTCGCTGGAAGCGCTGACCGACGCGATCGTGCCGCCGTCCATCAGACTGACCGCTCCGTTGGCTTTGCCCGGCCCTGTCACCGAAGACGAAGCGCTGGCGAAGATCGCTGCCCTGGCGGCGAAGAACCAGGTCTTCAAGAGCTTCATCGGCATGGGCTACTACGGCACGCGCACGCCCAACGTGATTCTGCGCAACGTGCTGGAAAACCCCGCCTGGTACACCGCGTACACGCCGTATCAGGCCGAGATCTCGCAGGGGCGGCTGGAAGCCTTGCTGAACTTCCAGACGATGGTCTGCGATCTGACCGGCATGCAGATCGCCAACGCCTCGCTGCTCGACGAAGGCACCGCGGCGGCGGAGGCGATGACGCTCGCCAAGCGTTCGTGCCGCAGCAAGAGCAACCTCTTTTTCGTGTCCGCCGATTGTCATCCGCAGACGATCGCGGTGGTCAAGACCCGGGCCGAGGCGCTGGGCCTGCAAGTCGCGGTCGGCGACGAAGCGGCGGCCGCCGCTGCCGACGCCTTCGGCGTGCTGCTGCAGTACCCGGCTTCGACCGGCGAGCTGCGCGACTACGCGGCCGTCGTCGAAGCGGCGCACGCCCGCGGGGCTTTGGTGGCGGCGGCGGCCGACCTGCTGGCGCTGACGCTGATCAAGAGCCCCGGCGAGTGGGGCGCCGACATCGTCGTCGGCTCCAGCCAGCGCTTCGGTGTGCCGATGGGCTTCGGCGGCCCGCACGCGGCCTTCCTCGCCTGTCGCGACGAATTCAAACGTTCGATGCCGGGCCGGCTGGTCGGCGTGTCGGTCGATGCGCAGGGCAAGCCGGCGTACCGTCTGACGCTGCAGACGCGCGAGCAGCACATCCGGCGCGAGAAAGCGACCTCCAATATCTGCACCGCGCAGGTGCTGCTGGCGGTCATCGCCAGCATGTATGCGGTCTATCACGGCCCCGAGGGCCTGCGCCGCATCGCGCGCCGCGTACACCGGCTGACCGCCATTCTCGCCGCCGGGCTGAATGCCGCGGGCCTCGAGACGAATGCGACGTTCTTCGACACGCTGGCCGTGCGCGGCGTGGACGCTCAGCGCATTCACGCGGCCGCGCGCGCGCGCCGCATCAACCTGCGCGAACTGGGGCCGGATGCGGTCGGAGTATCGCTCGACGAGACCACGACGCGGGCGGATGTCGAGACGCTGTGGTCGATCTTCGGCGTCGGCGCGAGCGTCGATGCCCTCGACGCGCGCACGCCGGACGCGATCCCGGCAGCGCTCGTGCGCACGTCGCCGTTCCTGACGCATCCGGTGTTCAACACCCATCACTCCGAGCACGAGTTGCTGCGCTATCTGCGCGCGCTCGCCGACCGCGATCTGGCGCTGGACCGCACGATGATCCCGCTCGGCTCGTGCACGATGAAACTGAACGCCACGGCCGAGATGATTCCGATCACCTGGCCGCAATTCGCCGCGCTGCACCCCTACGCGCCGCGCGAGCAGGCCGCCGGCTACGCGGAGCTGATCGCGCAACTGGAAGCGATGCTGGCCGAGATCACCGGCTACGACGCGGTGAGCCTGCAGCCGAACTCCGGCGCACAGGGCGAGTACGCGGGCCTGCTGGCGATCCGCGCCTATCACCGCGCGCGCGGGCAGGGCCAGCGCACCGTGTGCCTGATCCCGGAATCGGCGCACGGAACGAACCCGGCTTCGGCGCAACTGGCGGGCATGGACGTGGTGGTGGTCAAGTGCGACGCGAATGGCAATGTCGATGTCGCGGACCTGAAAGCTAAGGCCGCGCAGCACAGCGAGCGCCTCGCGGCCCTGATGGTGACCTACCCGTCGACGCACGGCGTGTTCGAGGAGGCGATCCGCGAGATCTGCGACATCGTGCACGCGCACGGCGGGCAGGTATACCTTGACGGTGCCAACCTGAACGCGCTGGTGGGCCTGGCCAAGCCGGGCCTCTTTGGCAGCGACGTGTCGCATCTAAATCTGCACAAGACGTTCTGCATTCCGCACGGCGGCGGCGGGCCGGGGGTGGGGCCGGTGGCTGTGAAGGCCCACTTGGCGCCGTACCTGCCGGGCAAGCTGGGCGAGGTGGTCGATGCCGCGCATCCGGTCGGCATGGTGGCCAGCGCCGACCATGGCTCGGCCAGCATCCTGCCGATCTCCTGGATGTACATCACGCTGATGGGCGCGGCGGGTCTGCGGCGCGCCACCCAGGTGGCGCTGCTGAACGCCAACTACGTGGCGAAAAGGCTCGCCCCGCATTACCCGACGCTGTACACCGGGCGCAACGGTTACGTCGCGCACGAATGCATCCTCGATCTGCGGCCGTTGCAGAAGACGAGCGGCGTGACGGCGGAAGACGTGGCCAAGCGGCTGATGGACTACGGCTTTCACGCGCCGACGTTGAGCTTTCCGGTGGCCGGCACGCTGATGGTCGAGCCGACCGAAAGCGAGAGCAAGGCGGAGCTGGACCGCTTTATCGATGCGATGATCGCGATCCGCGACGAGATTCGCGCCATCGAAGAAGGCCGCATGGACCGCGACGACAACCCGCTGAAGAACGCGCCGCACACCGCGACGATGATCGCCGCCGAAAACTGGGCGCACGACTATTCGCGCGAGCGGGCGGCGTTCCCGGTGCCGAGCCTGAAGCTGCAGAAGTACTGGCCGCCGGTGGCCAGGATCGACAACGTCTACGGCGACCGCAACGTGTTCTGTGCCTGTCCGCCGGTCAGTGCCTTCGTCGAGGAGCGCGCGCCGGCGTAGTCGTCCTGCCGAGGAGCGGGGCGACGAGGGATCTCACGCGGCGCGGCCGCGTCGGCATGCGCTGCGATCGAGATCCATCGCTTGCGCTCGGGACGAGCGACGGTATCGGTGTCGATCCGTGTTCATCGGTGGCCGTGGCCGACGATCTTTACGCCACTGCCGCCATCGGCTCGCGCCGCGGTGTTTCGGCCGCGGGCTTCAGATTCGCCATCAGCCGATCGAGCGCCGCTTCGTCCAGCGTCTCGCGCGCCAATAGCTCGCGCGCGCTCGCTTCCAGCACGTCGCGATTGGCGGAGAGGATCGCCAGCGTCTTGTCGAACGCCGACATCACGATCTCGCGCACCGCGGCGTCGATCTTCTCGCGCGTCGCTTCTGACAGGCCGTTGCCGTTGCCCATTTGCGGCGCGGGCACGTCGAGGAAGCGCGGCCGCTGCGGTTCGAACGCGATATAGCCGAGCCGCTCGTCCATGCCGAAGCGCGTCACCATGTCGCGCGCGATGTCGGTAACCCGCGCCAGGTCGTCGGCCGCGCCGGTCGACAGGTGGCCGAAGATCAGTTTCTCGGCCGCGCGTCCGCCCAGCAGCACCATGATCTTGCGCTCCAGCTCCTCGCGCGTCATCAGGTAGCGGTCTTCGGTCGGCCGCTGCAGCGTGTAACCGAGCGCGCCGATGCCGCGCGGCACGATCGAAATCTTGTGCACCGGGTCGGTGCCGGGCAACGCGCGCGCCACCAGCGCGTGGCCGATCTCGTGGTAGGCCACGACCTCGCGCTCGCGCGGATTCAGCACGCGGTTCTTCTTTTCCAGTCCGGCGACGATGCGCTCGAACGCGCGCGTGAAATCCTCCAGCGTCACCGCGGCCGCCCCGCGGCGCGTGGCGGCCAGCGCCGCTTCGTTGACCAGATTGGCCAGGTCGGCGCCGGAAAAGCCGGTCGTCATCGCCGCCACCTGCTCCAGGTCCACGTTCGGGTCCAGCTGCACTTTGCGCACGTGCACCTTCAGGATGTCCAGCCGCCCTTTCTTGTCCGGCCGATCCACCAGCACCTGGCGGTCGAAGCGGCCGGCGCGCAGCAAGGCCGGATCGAGGATCTCCGGCCGGTTGGTCGCGGCGAGGATGATCAGGCCCACCGACGAATCGAAGCCGTCCATCTCCACCAGCAACTGGTTCAGCGTCTGCTCTTTCTCGTCGTGGCCGCCGAGGCCGAACGCGCCGCGCGCGCGGCCCAGCGCATCGAGTTCGTCGATGAAGATGATCGCCGGCGCCTTGGCGCGCGCCTGCTCGAACAGATCGCGCACGCGGGCCGCACCGACGCCGACGAACATCTCGACGAACTCGGAGCCGGAGATCGAGAAAAACGGCACGCCCGCTTCGCCGGCCACCGCCTTGGCGAGCAGCGTCTTGCCGGTGCCGGGCGGGCCGACCAGCAGCACGCCCTTCGGAATGCGCGCGCCCAGGCGTCCGTAGTCCTTCGGGTTCTTCAGAAACTCGACCACCTCGCGCAGCTCTTCCTTCGCCTCGTCCACACCGGCGACGTCGGCGAAGGTCACCCCGGTGTTTTTCTCCACGTACACCTTGGCGCGGCTCTTGCCGATCGTCATGAAGCCGCCCAGCCCCTGCTTTTCAGCCACGCGTCGGAACAGGAAGAACCATAAGGCGAAGAACACCACCACCGGCACCACCCAGGACAGCAGGTCGCGCAGGAAGGTGCTCTGTACGACGCGCGTGTACGGCACGTTGTAGCGGTCGAGCCGCTCGGCCAACTGCGGCTCGACGCGCGTGGCGACGATCGCGGTCT
Organism: Burkholderiaceae bacterium; assembly: GCA_035574095.1. Classification (GTDB taxonomy): domain Bacteria; phylum Pseudomonadota; class Gammaproteobacteria; order Burkholderiales; family Burkholderiaceae_F; genus JAKANT01. Next base: position 5,259 of record DATLZG010000195.1, read on the forward strand.
TGCGCCCTTCCGGTTCCTTCAACCTGCCGGTGATCGTCTGGTCGGCGACGATCACCTCCGCGACCTTGCCTTCGGCAAGATAGCGCTCGAACTCGCTGTACGGCACCGGTTCCAGTTGCGCCGCCGACTGCCACCAGCTCTGCAACAGCAACAGCATCGCGAACGCCACCAGCCAGTAGCCGACGTTCCAGGTTTGCTGCTTGTCCACCGCTCTCTCCTCACGCGTCGATCGGCAGTCCGGCGCGGCGCAGAGCGGCGCGCAACCGTTCGATCTCGTCCAACAGATCCAGGATCAGCGCCACGGCCGGCAAACTGGCCTCGAAGTCGCGCTGCAGCCGAAGGATACGGCGTACGCGCTTCACCGCCGTAACTGGAAAGGCGAGTGTGGGCTCGCGCCGCACCGGCGTGAGCAGTTCCTCCTGCAGCAGCGCAGCGACGAATTCGGCCGGCACGCCGCAAGCGCGGCAGAACTCCTCGAACTCCAGCCGCGTGTCGTCGTCGAGCACGGCGGCGGTCAGCCTCAACGCATCGGTCATCGCGTCCTCACTGTCCGAAGTCGCGCCGCGGGTTGAACGGCATTTCCCGCGCCATCGCGCGATAGATCTCTTTCTGTTTCTCGGTACGCGCCTCGGGCAGCACGATCTCCAGCACCGCGTACAGGTCGCCCGGCGGATTGCCGGGGATGCCGCGGCCCTTCAGCCGCAGCTTGCGGCCGTTGCCCGAGTGCGCCGGAACGTGCACGTCCACCGGACCGTCCGGCGTCGGGATGCGCACGTCGGCACCGAGCGCCGCTTCCCAAGGTGTCACCGGAACGGTCAGGTACAGGTCGCGGCCATCGACCCGGTACAACGGGTGCGGCCGGAACTGCACCTCCAGGTACAGATCGCCGGGGGCGCCGCCGCCGATGCCCGGACCGCCGAGTCCCGCCAGACGGATCTGCTGCCCGGGACGGATGCCGCGCGGGATCGTGACCTGCACGGTTCGCTCGCGCCATTTGACGTGGCCGCGCGCGTCCACCTCGGGCACGCGCAGCGTCAGTTCGCGGGTGGCACCGCGGAAGCTGTCTTCGAGATCGATCTCGATGCGCGCGTGCTCGTCGGTTCCGGGCATCGCGAACTCGCCGTCGAACCCGCGCGCGGCGCCGCGCCGGCCCGTGCCGCCGAAGATGGCCTCGAAGAACTCGCCGAAATCGTGCGGCGCCGCGCCCTCCTCGAAGACGAATTCGCGCTCCCAACCGGGCGGCGGGCGGAACTCCTCGCCTGCGCGCTGGCCCCGCGCCAAACGGTCGTACGCGGCGCGTTTCTCGGGGTCGCCCAGGACCTCGAACGCCTCGTTGATCTCCTTCATCCGGCGTTCGGCGTCCGGCTCTTGGCTTACGTCCGGATGGTACTTGCGCGCCAGCTTGCGCCAGGCGCGCTTGATTTCGTCGGCGCTGGCGTCGCGCGCCACGCCCAGCACCTCGTAGTAGTCGCGGAATTTCATCTAGCCCCTCCGGCCCGATATCAG
>DATLZG010000196.1:0-3123 GCA_035574095.1 Burkholderiaceae bacterium
CAGCGCGCCGCCGCCGAGGCTCATGTTGATCACCATCGGGCTGTAGCCCGCGCGCTTCAGCGCGGTCGCGTAGCGGATGCCGGCGACCACCATGTCGGTGGTGCCGAACACGGCATCGAAGCCCGCCCGCTGGTTCGGGTCCGGACAATGCGGCCGCGCCGGAATGCGGTAATCGGCGAGCACGCGGATCGGGATCACGGTCACGGCGGGCGCGATACCGCGCACCACCAGCGGCGGCAGCGGAAAGCCGGCGAGCGCGTCGAAGTTCGACTGGTAGAAGTAGCCGAGGATCGTGCTCGCGACATGCGTGCCGTGCGTGGAGCCGCGCGAGCCGACCCATGTCGACTGCGTCAGCCGGCCCACCTCGACGTCGAAGCCGCACGGGTCGACGTTGTGCGCCTTGAACGTCACCGGCTGCTCGAAGCCCGCGCCCAGGTGCGTCGCGACGCGCGCCGCCGGAAAGTAGTCGCGCCAGTTCGGCGTCAGCCCGGTGTCGAGCACCGCGACATAAACGCCGCGGCCGGTCTGCGGCACGGCCTCGAGATTGATCAGATCCGAGTCCCAGGTATGCAGGCCGCCGGCGGTGCTCGTGAGATCCCGGAACGGGTTTTGCGCCAGTGCCGCCGCCGCGGTCAGCGCCAGCGCCGCACCGATCGCGTGTCGAACTGCTTTCATCGCTTCCTCCCCCTGACGTGGTGCGCCCGATGCTGGAACCTATCTCAAAATCCCCGCCGCAGCCGCCGCGGATTCCAGGATAGCTTCTAGTCCCCGGCGCTAAAGTTGTCACGCGGCGGCGAACCATCGGGGAGCGGGGATGCGCAAGCGCGGCCTGTGGCTGTCGATCCATCGCTGGCTCGGGATCGGGCTCGGCATCTGGTTCGCGCTGGTCGGAATCACCGGCAGCCTTCTCGTTTTCGAGGACGCGCTCGACGCCTGGCTCAACCCGGGACTGCTGACGACGGCGCAGCGCGGACCGCGGCTGCCGCCGGAGGCGATCGTCGAACGCGCAGCCGACGAGCACGGCCTCGGCCGCGTGGAGAAGATCCGCTTTCCGCTGGCCGAGGGCGAGGTGTATCGGCTGACGATCCGCGTGGCGCCGACGCGGCGCGTCGGCTCGGAGCGCATCGAAGCGACCTTCGATCCGGTCGATGGCCGACTGCTCGGCACGCGCCGGATCGAGGCGCTCGACTTCACCGCGCCGCATCTGCTGAAGACGCTGTACGAATTCCATCGCAACGTACTGCTGGGCGAGGCGGGCTCGAACATCGTCGGCATCGCCGGGCTGTTGCTGCTGGCCTCGGCGATCACCGGGTTGGTCGTGTCGTGGCCGAAGAAGCGCGCCGCCTGGCGCCGGCTGGTTTGGATCAACACGAACGGCAACGCGACCCGCGTGTTCTTCGATCTGCACCGCTCGGCGGGCGTGCTGTTCGTCGCGTTGCTGCTGCTGTCGACGCTGACCGGGGCCACGCTCGTGTACCTGAATTACGTGCGCGACCTCGTCGAGCTGTTCTCCAAGGTCGCGCCGTTTCCGACCATACCGTGGCGCACCGGCGCGGCGGCCGAGCCGAAGGGACTGGGCGAGATCGTGGCCGCCGTGAACGCGGCGCATCCGCAGCGCACGATCACCGAGATCCACGGCCCGCCGCGGCAAACCGGCGGCTACCTGGTCTACCTGCGCGGCGCCGGCGACGAACACCGGCTCGGCGACACGATTCTCTGGGTGCATCCGTACACGGCCGAGATTTTGGTCGAGCGCAGCGACCGCACGCGCACCGCGGGCGAGACGTTCATGCACTGGTTGTTTCCGCTGCACAGCGGCGCCGCGTTCGGCACCGCCGGTATGGTGGCGATGTGCGCCACCGGGCTCGTCCCGCTGGCGCTCGCCGCCACCGGTTTATGGGTCTGGCTGCGCAAGCGGCGCGGCGAGCGCATCGGCCGCGCGCGCCGGCAACTGCGCGCGCGGACGTCTGCATAGCCGCGCTTCAGTCCACCGCAATTGGCTCGGCGCCGCGATCACGGCCGTGGCGCCGGCGATCAAGTTCCCGTTCGTCGGGGCCGCTCGGGCGGCCAGCGAACGGCGCCTACTTGCCGCGCCGCGCCCAGCGCGACCGCTTTTCCCTGGGCGGTTGCAACCTCATCGATGCGATGTTCGTGCCGGGCGCCGGCTCCGGTATCGGCCGCCCGCCGTCGCGCCAGCCGGCGGCGGCGGCGAAGCCGAATTCCTCCGCATAGCGCTTGAACCACAGCCCCTCCGGCGAATGGCGCGCAATGCCGTCGAACAGCGTGGCGATCATCTGCGTGTTCGCCAGCCCCATGTTCTCGTACGCCTGATTGATCGCCAGCTTCTGCATCATCAACTGGTTCTTCGGCACGCCGGCGATGCGCCGTGCCAGCGTGTCCACCGCCGCGTCCAGCTTCTTCGCCGGCACCGCTTCCAGCGCCAGTCCCCACGCTTTGGCGGTGCGGCCGTCGATCAGATCGCCGGTCAGCAGCATGCGCTTGGCCCGTTGCGCGCCGAGCCGATACACCCACATCGCGGTCGTCGGGCAGCCCCAGACGCGCGCCGGCATGTAGCCGATGCGGGCGTTCTCGGCCATCACGAGGAAGTCGCAACACAACGCGATGTCGCTGCCGCCGGCGGCGGCGTAACCGTGCACGCGCGCGATGGTCGGCTTGTAGGAACGCCACAGCGACATGAAGTCGTCGGTGTTGCGCTTCATCAGCGCGTAGTCGCGCATCGGGTCCCACGGCATCGGTTGCGTATAGGCGTGCGTGCGGTCGCCTTCGGCGTAGTGCTTCAGGTCGTAGCCAGCGCAGAAGGCTTTGCCGGCGCCGGCCAGCACGATCACGTGCACCCGTTCGTCGGCGTTGGCGGCTTCCACCGCCCGCCGGATTTCACCCGGCATCGCGTCGTCGATGGCGTTCAGGCGCTCGGGGCGGTTCAGCGTGATGCGTGCGATGCGGTCGTCGACCGCGTAGGTCAGCGTAGTGAACTGCAAGGCATCGGCTCCTGGTCTGCGGCGGTCCAACCGACCCGACGATCGGCCGCGATCGAGCGCGAGCATAGTCGCCGCCAGTAGGCGGGGCGGCCGGCACTACGCGCTTGCCGCGGCCGCGGTCACA
>DATLZG010000197.1:0-3198 GCA_035574095.1 Burkholderiaceae bacterium
GATGGCCTTCGCATCCAGCCCGTGGCGCGCGAAGTGCTCGAGCAACTGCACGTGAATGCGGGCGATCTCCTCGGCCATCGGCTTTTCGAACGCGCCGACAAAGAAGTCCCACGCCTCGGCGTGCAAGGCGAGGTCTTCGCCGGCGGCGAGCAACGCGTGCATGAACACCGCCGGCCCGAACGGATTGTCGGCGACGCGCAGGTTCGGCCGGCTCGCCAGATGGCTGACGATCAGGTGCAGGTCGCGCATCGACTCTTCGACGATGCCGTGCATCTTGCCGGCGGCGCGCTCGACCACCGTGCTGGTCGACGTGGTGACCGCATCGACCAAAGACAGCGTTTCGGCCGAAAGGGCGAGCGTGCCGGGCGCCGCACTCGGCGCACGCGCCAGCACCGCGTCCAGCGCCGCGTCCTGGCGCTCCTTCAGCCGCGCCAGGAATGCGGAGCGCAGGTCGTTCTGCTTGTAGGCAAGCAGACGCTGCACCAGCGGCGCACCGACGTCGAAGTCCCAGCGGCCGGCAAGGGACTCGTTGACGACGCCGCAAATCGAATCGAACGCGTTACCGATCAGCTCGGCGGCAATCGCCAGCCCCGAGCGCAGCAGCGCGCTCGCCTGCGAGGCGGAGACGTACGGCACGCCGCTCGCGGGGCGTGCGCCATCGGGCGGCGCGTGGGGATTGGGCTCCATATCGGAACAGCGGCTGCGCCGTGCGGGGCACGCAGGGCGAAACAGACCCGAAAGTGTCGTCCGAATGTAGCGACCCAGCCACCCCTGTCAAGTTCGATTTGCCCGTGAATTTGCCGTCTTTAGGGGGATCGGCGCAGCGCGCGGTCAGACGCACAGGCGATCGGACAGGCCGTTCTCGGCGCGCAGGCCCGACACCCACTTGCGGGCCGGCAGCCGGAACTCGGCTTCGATCCTCCGCGCGCGGGCATACAGCGAGGCGAAATCGACCGCCACCGGCGGCCCGGTGAAGGCCAGCACGACGCGGTTGCCGGCATCGGCCTCGGCCAGCACCAGCGCACGGTCGTCGAACGCCTGCGCGATCGCATCGAAACTCGGCTCGAAACCGCGGCCGAACAGGTTGAAGGCCGCGACACCGGGCACCGCCAGCGCGCGGCGGCAGGCGCGGTAAAAGCCGACGTCGTCGTACACGGGCCCGCGCGCGGCGGCGTCGTACAGGTCGACCTGCAGCCAGTCGGCGCACCGCCGCCGGCGCGGTTCCGCCACGAACTCCCGCGCGTCGGCGAGCACGACCTCGAGGCGATCGTCATCCGGCGGTAACCTGAACCACTGTCGCGCGGCGGCCACCACGTTGGCGCTGATCTCGACCGCGACCACGCGCGCAGCGGGCAATGCGCACCAGCAGAACTTGGCGAGCGCTGCGGCACCGAGCCCCAGTTGCACGATGCGCGCCGGCTGCGGCAGGAACAGCAGCGGCGCCATCATCTGCTGCTGGTACTCGAGCGCCAGCGCGAACGGGCGCGCGATGCGCATCGCGCCCTGCACCCACTCGGTGCCGAAGTGCAGGTAGCGGACGCCGTCGGACTCGGAGATCGTGACCCGCGGCGCGACCGCGCGCTGCCCGCGCGGCAGCCGCTGATTCCGGAGAGACTTAGCCACCGATGAACACGGACGTCCGCCGATCAGGGCGAAGAGCGTTGACGCGGATACCGCGGCGGATCAAGCGAAAAGAGCGTTCGCGCAATCGCGTGCTTCAGAATCCGTGCCGATCCGTGTGAGTCGGTGGCGAGAAACCTCACCTCGCCGCAGGCGCGGGCTCGACCGACATGCGCTGCAGTTCGTCCATCATCTCGCGCAGGGCGCGGTCGAACAGCGGCACGCCTTCCACCGGCACGATGCGGCCGTCGCGCAGGTACTGACGCAATGTGGCCGGCGTCAGCGAGTGCGTTTTCCTGCCGTCGCCGGAGGTGAACAGATACAGCGCGCGGCGCGGCGTGAACCAGCGCAGTTGCACGCGCTCGGTGGTCTCGCCCACTTTCAGATCGAACCAGTCGCCGCGCTTGAACGAGGCGATCCGACGGTCGAGCTGCGTGTCCTGCCCGAGCGCGATGATCTGATCGGCCGTCAGGTGATTGACCTCGACGTGGTTGGCGGCGAGCGCGTGCTTGACCATGTCGTCGGGAATCGCCATCTCGCCGGCCTCGGGCGACGGCGCCTCGTCGGCCGCGATCTTCAATCCGTCGAGCTTGATACGCAGCGTGCTCGCCTCGAACGCCGGTGCATGCGCGCCGTGCGCCAGTTCCAGCGCCTTCACCGCCTGCGCGTGCGAGTTCATCAGCTTGCCGAAGAACTCCTGCATCTTGGCCTTCGGCCAGTCGATCAGCATCAGCCCTTCGCGCAGCGCTGCCAGCACCGGCGGAATGGTGGTCACCAGCTTTTTGCGATCCTCCGGGTTGATCTTCGGCTGCACGCTCCACACCAGGTCCGGCACGATCGACAGGTACTTGCGCATCAGGCCGGAGTCGGTCTTTTCGCGCAGCGACGCCGCCACCAGCACGCGCGACCAGGTCTCGAGCAGGAATTCGCGCAGGTACGACTCCAGCAGCACGCCGTCGAACGCGCTGCGGATCTTGATCGTGGCGTTGATTGCCAGCACTTCGAGCTCTTCCGCTTCCGCCAGCGCGCGCTTGGCGCGCGCGACCGGATCGTCGTCGCGCGTGTTCTCGTCCAGCAGATACTTCTCGAAACCCTCCAGCGCGCGCTGAAACGGCGCCAACCCCTCCTCGCTCGCCGCCAGCACCGTGTGCACCGCCTTCTGCACCGCGGCCAGATAGCGCTGGTTGTTCTCGCCTTCGGGCGTCCAGCCGATCGACGTCGCGGCGATGCGGTCCAGCAGTTCGCGCGCCGGCTGGTGCGGCGACACGAACAGCTCCGGATCGGTCAGCGCGACCTTGATCAAAGGAAACTGCAGCCGCTGCAGCAGTTCCTTGATTCTCGCCGGCACGTGCTTGTCCTGGTTGATGCGGTCGAACAGCAGGCCGACGATCTCGATCGTCAGTTTGTCGATCTGCTTGGTCGCTTTGTCGGCGACGCGCGCGCGCAACTGCGCCGGGTCTACCGCCAAGTCCGGCGCCGGCTGGCCCTGCTGCACGGCGGCCACCGCGATCGCGCCCAGGCGTTGCGCTTCGTTCAGCGCGGCCAGCAGCGCCGGGTCGATGATCACCGCACCACCCG
>DATLZG010000198.1:0-6418 GCA_035574095.1 Burkholderiaceae bacterium
AGATGAAGGGGCTGAAGATGCGCGTGCCCGACGTGCCGGCGTACATGGCGCTGCCGCGCGCCTGCGGCGCCAACCCGACGCCGATCGCGTTCGCCGAGGTGTATCTGGCGTTGCAGAACGGCACCGTCGACGCGCAGGAAAACCCGCTGCCCACGATCGAAGCGAAGAAGTTCTACGAGGTGCAGAAGCACATCATCTTGACCGGCCACATCGTCGACTCGCTGGTGACGCAGATCGGCCCGCACGTCTGGAACAAGCTGTCGGACGCCGACAGGAAACTGTTCACCGAGGTCATGCAGGAAGCGGCTCGCAACGCCACCAACGACATCCGCAAGCGCGAAGCCGAGCTGGTGGACGAGTTCAAGAAAAAGGGCATCAACATCATCGAGGTCAACCGCAACGAGTTCCGCGACCGCATCGTGAAGGCGATCGATATGTCGACGATGGGCTACGACCGCCGCGACTGGGACCGCATCCAGGCGATCAAGTGACCCGGGCGCCGCAGGCGCCCGGGTGATCCCGAGCGCAGCGAGGGATCTCACCCCCCGCAAGCGCCCGGCTTATCCCGAGCGACGCGACGGATTCCCTCTCACGCGGCCGCCGCTGGGTCTCGACCGCCCCCGCGCAGGCGGGGGCGGAGCCCGCAACCGCTGCACCGCTTGAGATTCCTCGTCGCAGGCGCTCCTCGGAATGACAAGGTAAAGCTATGCACGATCTCGACGCCGGCCCGAAGGTGATGGGCGATGACGGGCGTTTCCACGCCGAAGACGAGGCGGTCGATCTGTCGCACACGCCGGTCGAAGCCTGGCCGGCGCTGCTGCTGTTCTGGCTGCTGGGGCTGACGGTCTTCTACCAGTTCTTCACCCGCTACGTGCTGAACGACTCGGCCGCGTGGACCGAGGAGATCGCCCGCTACCTGCTGATCGGCGTCGTGTTCGTCGGCGCCGCGATCGGCGTGGCGAAGAACAACCACATCCAGGTCGATTTCTTCTACCGCTATCTGCCGGCGCGCGCCGGGCGCGCGCTGGCGCTCGCGGTCGATGCGCTGCGCATCGCGTTCTTCGTCGCCGCCAGCGTGTTGACCGTGCAGATGATGAGCAAGATGGAGCACTACCGGATGACGATCGTCGATGCGCCGATGAACGTCGTGTACGGGGTCTGCCTGGCCGGTTTCGTCGCGATGGCGGTGCGCTCGGTGCGGGTGGCGCTGCGCCATTGGCGGCAGGGCTACAGCGTTCTGGAGCGGCCCGAGATCGCGCTTGAGGAGCGTTGATGCTGAAAGTCCTTTTCCTCGGCCTGCTGGCCAGCGGGCTGCCGGTGGCGATCGCGATGGCCGGCGCTTCATTGATCTACATCCTGCTCGCCGACACGACGCCGCCGTTCGTCGTGATCCACCGCATGATCTCCGGCATCGACAGCTTTCCCCTGCTAGCGGTGCCGTTTTTCATCCTCGCCGGCAACTTGATGAACAACGCCGGCGTGACCAACCGCATCTACAACTACGCGCTGGCGCTGGTGGGCTGGTTGAAGGGCGGGTTGGGGCACGTCAACGTGCTCGGCTCGGTGGTGTTCGCCGGCATGAGCGGCACCGCGATCGCGGACGCCGCCGGCCTGGGCACGGTCGAGATCAAGGCGATGCGCGACCACGGCTATGCGAAGGAGTTCGCGGTCGGTGTGACCGCGGCGTCGGCCACGCTGGGGCCGATCATTCCGCCCAGTTTGCCGTTCGTGATCTACGGCATGATGGCCAACGTCAGCGTCGGCGCGCTGTTTCTCGCCGGCATCTTGCCCGGCGCGCTGATGGCGCTGCTGATGATGGCCACCGTCGCGTACTTCGCGCACAAGAACGGCTGGGGCAGCGACATCAAGTTCGACCGCGCCCGCATCGCGCGCGCGCTGGCCGAAACTGCGGTGGTGGCCGCGTGGCCGCTGGCGATCTACTGGCTCGTCAAATGGGGGCTGCCGGCGCAGCCGACGGTGATCGCCGCCATCGTGCTGCTGTTCGTCGCCGACCGCGTGCTGCGGTTCGAGGCGGTGCTGCCGATCATGACGCCGGTGCTGCTGATCGGCGGCATGTCCACCGGCATCTTCACCCCCACCGAAGGCGCGATCGCCGCCAGCGTGTGGGCGCTGTTCCTTGGGCTGGTGTGGTACCGCACGCTCACCTGGAAGGCGTTCGTCAAGGTCTGCCTGGATACGGTGGAGACGACCGCCACCGTGCTGTTCATCGTCGCCGCCGCCTCGATCTTCGGCTGGATGCTGACCGCCACCGGCGTGACCTCGGCGATCTCCGCCTGGGTCCTTTCCGTCACGCGCGAGCCCTGGCTGTTCCTGCTGCTGGCCAACCTGCTGATGCTGTTCGTCGGCTGCTTCCTGGAGCCGGTGGCCGCGATCACGATCCTGGTGCCGATTCTGCTGCCCATTTGCCAGCAGCTCGGCATCGATCTGGTGCACTTCGGCGTGGTGATGGTGCTGAACCTGATGATCGGCTTGCTGCATCCGCCGATGGGCATGGTGCTGTTCGTGCTCGCGCGCGTGGCCAAGCTGTCGGTGGAACGCACGACGATGGCGATCCTGCCCTGGCTGGTGCCGCTGCTCGTGTCCTTGATCGCGCTGACCTACATCCCATCCCTGACGCTATGGCTGCCGAAACAGTTTCAGTGATCGCTCCATTCATCCGCCTGCATCCCGCCGACGACGTGGTGATCGCGCGCACGCAGCTCGTCGGCGGCGCGCAGGTCGAGGGCGTCACGGTGCGCGGGCTGATCCCGGCCGGGCACAAGGTCGCGGTGCGGGCGATCGCCGCCGGCAGCCCGGTGCGCCGCTACAACCAGATCATCGGCTTCGCCAGCCAGCCGATCGCGCCCGGCGAACACGTGCACACGCATAACCTGGCGATGGGCGACTTCGATCGCGAGTACGCCTTCGGCGCCGACGTCAAGCCCGAGCCGGCGCGCCGTCAGGCGACATTCATGGGCATACGGCGCGCCGACGGGCGTGTGGCAACGCGCAACTACATCGGCATTCTGTCCAGCGTCAACTGCTCGGCCACGGTGGCGCGCGCGATCGCCGATCACTTCCGCCGCGACTTGCATCCCGAGGCGTTGGCCCCCTTTCCGAACGTCGACGGCGTGGTCGCGCTCACCCACGGCACCGGCTGCGGCATGGACACCGAGGGGCTGGGCATGCGCGTGCTGGAACGCACGCTCGCCGGATATGCGACGCACCCGAACTTCGCCGCGGTGCTGGTCGTCGGGCTGGGCTGCGAAGCCAACCAGATCAACGCCTGGCTCGCTCACAGCCATCTGCGCGAAGGCGAGCGGCTGCGCACCTTCAACATCCAGGACAGCGGCGGCACCGCGAAGACCGTCGCCCACGGCGTGTGGCTGGTGCAGGAGATGCTGCCGGCGGCCAACCGCGTCGCGCGCGAGCCGGTGTCGGCCGAACATCTGGTGGTCGGCCTGCAATGCGGAGGCTCCGACGGCTACTCCGGCATCTCCGCCAACCCGGCGCTCGGTGCGGCCGTCGATCTGCTAGTCGCGCACGGGGGTACCGCGATTCTTTCGGAGACGCCCGAGATCTACGGCGCCGAGCACCTGCTGACCCGGCGCGCGGTGTCGCGCGCGGTGGGCGAGAAGCTGATCGAGCGCATCCGGTGGTGGGAGCAGTACACGAAGATCAACGGCGGCGAGATGAACAACAACCCGTCGCCGGGCAACAAGGCGGGGGGCCTGACGACGATCCTGGAGAAATCGCTCGGCGCGGTGGCCAAAGGCGGCACCACCAACCTGAAGGCCGTGTACGAATACGCCGAGAGAGTGACCGAACGCGGCTTCGTCTACATGGACACGCCGGGCTACGACCCGGTCTCCGCCACCGGCCAGGTGGCGGGCGGCGCGAACCTGATCTGCTTTACCACCGGGCGCGGCTCCGCCTACGGCTGCGCGCCGGCGCCGTCGCTGAAACTGTCCACCAACACCGCGCTGTGGTTGCGGCAGGAAGAGGACATCGACATCAACTGCGGCGAGATCATCGACGGCCGGGCGACGATCGCGCAGATGGGCGAGCGCATCTTCGAACTGATGCTGCGCACCGCCTCGGGCGAAATGACCAAGAGCGAGAAGCACGGTTACGGCCAGAACGAGTTCGTGCCGTGGCAGATCGGGGCGGTGATGTGATGGCGGCGCCGGCGATCGCCGACCAGGTAGCGCTGGTCACCGGCGCGGGCGGCGGCATGGGCTTGGCCACCGTGCGCGCGCTGCTGGACGCCGGCTATCGCGTCGCGGCCACCGATGCCGCCGTCGACGGCCTGCGCGCTGCGCTCGGCGGCGAAGGCGAGCGCCTTCTGATCGCGCCGATGGACGTGACCGACGTGGGGGCGATCGATCGCGCCTGCGCGGCGGTCGAAGACCGCTGGGGCCGCATCGACGTCTGCGTGAACAACGCCGGCATCCTGTCGTACGCCGATTGCGAGCAGACCACGCCGGAGCTGTGGCGCAAGGTGCTGGCGGTCAACCTGGACGGGGCGCTTTTCGTCTCGCAGCGCGTGGTGCGCGGCATGAAGCAACGCCGCTACGGCCGCATCGTCAACGTCGCCTCCTTCGCCGCCAAGACCGGCGGGCTGTCGCCGGCGCCTGCCTACGCCGCCTCCAAAGGCGCGCTGGTGACCTTGACCTTTTCGTTCGCGCGCCAGTACGCGCCGTTCGGCATCACCTGCAACGCGATCGCGCCCGCCTTCGTCAAGACGCAGATGGTGACCGCGCAGCTGAGCGCGGCGCGGCAACAGGAGATGCAAGCCCGCATCCCGGTCGGGCGCTTCTGCGAGCCCGACGAATTCGCGCACTGCGTGCTGTTCCTCGCGCATCCGCTGTCCGGTTTCATCACCGGCGAGGTGCTGGACCTCAACGGCGGCTTGCAATTCGACTGAAAGATGAAGATCACCGAAGCCGAAGTGTTTGTCTGCTGCCCCGGGCGCAATTTCGTCACCTTGCGGCTACGCACCGACGACGGCCTGACCGGGCTGGGCGACGCCACCTTGAACGGCCGCGAGCTGGCGGTCGCCAGCTATTTGAAGGACCATGTGATTCCGTGCCTGATCGGGCGCGATGCGCATCGGATCGAAGACACCTGGCAGTACCTGTATCGCGGCGCCTACTGGCGGCGCGGGCCGGTGACGATGACCGCGATCGCCGCGGTGGACGTGGCGCTGTGGGACTTGAAGGCCAAGGCTGCCAGGATGCCGCTGTACCAATTGCTCGGCGGCGCCTGCCGTAGCGGCGTGCTGGTCTATGGCCACGCGAACGGCCGCGACCTCGCGCACACGGTGGAGGAGGTGCTGCGCTACAAGGAGATGGGCTACCGCGCCATCCGCGCCCAAAGCGGCATCCCGGGTCTGAACAAGGTGTACGGGGTGTCCAAGGACGCGCTGTTTTACGAACCGGCCGACGCCGCGCTGCCCTCGGAGCACGACTGGGACACCGGCAAGTACCTGCGCCACACGCCGCAACTGTTCGAGCGCGTGCGCGAGGCGGTCGGCCCGGATATCCACCTGTTGCACGACGTGCACCATCGCCTGTCGCCACGCGAGGCGGCGCAGCTCGGCAAAGCGCTGGAGCCGTACGACCTGTTCTGGATGGAAGACGCGACACCGGCGGAGAACCAAGCTGGCTTTCGCCTGATCCGCCAGCACACCACCACGCCGCTGGCGGTCGGCGAGGTCTTCAACTCGATCTGGGACTGCAAGCAGCTGATCGAGGAGCAACTGATCGACTACATCCGCGCCAGCGTCGTGCACGCCGGCGGCATCACGCACCTGAAGCGCATCGCCGATTTCGCCGCGCTGTACCAGGTGCGCACCGGCTGCCATGGCGCCACCGACTTGTCGCCGGTCACGATGGGGGCGGCGTTACACCTCGGTCTAGCGCTGTCCAACTTCGGCATCCAGGAGTACATGCGGCACACGCAGGAGACCGATGCCGTGTTTCCGCACGCCTACACTTTCAAGGACGGTTACCTGCATCCGGGCGAGGCGATCGGTCATGGCGTGGACTTCGACGAGAAGCTCGCCGCCAAGTATCCGTACCGGCGCGCGTATCTGCCGGTTAACCGGCTCGCGCACGACGGCACGCTGTGGGACTGGTGAGGTCGGCGTTGCCGGCCCCGCCTCAGCCATCGCTGCGGAACACGAACTCCACGCGCGCGCTGCGCGGCTCGCCGGGCGGCTCGTAGCGCCAGTCGGCCAGCGCGCGGCGCACGGCTTTGTCGAACACCCGGCGCGGCTGGGCCTCGACGATCTCGATCGCGCCGATGCTGCCGTCCGCGTTCACGTTCACCTGCGCCAGCACGCGCCCGCTGCGCACGCCTTCGCGCATTGCCTCCAATGGGAAGACCGGCTGGGGCCGGTTGAGCGCGCGTAGCG
>DATLZG010000199.1:0-4285 GCA_035574095.1 Burkholderiaceae bacterium
CTGGGCTCCGTGATGTTGCTGGCGATGATTCTGAACATGCTGGTCGGCGCGCTGGTCGGTTTGGGCGTGCCGTTGGCGCTGCGCGCGCTCGGGCGCGATCCGGCGATCGGCGGTTCGGTGCTGCTCACGTTTTCGACCGACTCCGGCGGCTTCTTCATCTTTCTCGGCTTGGCGACGCTGTTCTTCCGCTGATCACTTGATCCGCCGCGCCGAGTACTCGTCCTGGATCGTGTCCTTGTAAACGCTGGCCGGCGCGGAAGACGAGAGAAAGCGCCGCGCGATCTCTTCCCCGACCGCGCTGTGCTGCACGATCGAGCCGTTGTCGAATTCGATCTCGAGAATGCGGTTGGCGCGGTCATAACCGGCGGACTTGATGCCGCCGCGGCGAATCGGTTTGCGTTCGATCGGCATTTCGGCTCCGGCTTACAGTCCCAGGTCGTTCCACATCGCGTCGACGCGTCGCTTGACCGCGGGGTCCATTTGAATCGGCCGGCCCCAGGCGCGCTCGGTCTCCCCGGGCAGTTTGTTCGTGGCGTCGATGCCGATCTTTCCTCCCAGCCCGGCCACCGGCGAGGCGAAATCCAGGTAATCGATCGGCGTGTTGGCGACCAGCACGGTATCGCGCACCGGGTCGACGCGCGTGGTGAGGGCCCAGATCACCTCTTTCCAATCGCGCGCGTCGATATCGTCGTCGACCACGACGATGAATTTCGTGTACATGAACTGCCGCAGGATGCTCCAAATGCCGAACATCACGCGCCGGGCGTGTCCCGGGTACTGCTTGCGCATCGACACGACTGCGATGCGGTAGCTGCAACCTTCCGGCGGCAGATAAAAGTCGACGATCTCCGGTAGCGCGCGTTGCAGGATCGGAACGAACACTTCGTTCAACGCCACGCCGAGCACCGCCGGCTCGTCGGGCGGCTTTCCGGTGTAAGTGGAGTGATAAATCGGCTCGCGCCGCATCGTGATGCGTTCGACCGTGAAAACCGGAAACCACTCGCGCTCGTTGTAGTAGCCGGTATGGTCGCCGAACGGCCCCTCCAGGGCGACCTCGTAGCCGATCTCGGGTGGCGGCGGCGCCGTCGCCTCGGTCGCCTGGGCGCCGCCCGGCAGGATATGCCCTTCGAGGACGATCTCGGCCCGCGCGGGCACCTTCAGATCGCTGCTCAGGCAGGTCGCGAGTTCGGTGCGCCTGCCACGCAACAACCCGGCGAACTGGTACTCGGAGAGCTGGTCGGGAACGGGCGTCACCGCGCCGAGCATCGTCGCCGGATCCGCGCCGAGCGCGACCGCGACCGGAAATGGCTCGCCCGGATGTGCGAGCCGATGGTCGCGGAAGTCGAGCGCGCCGCCGCGATGCGCCAGCCACCGCATGATCAGCTTGTTGCGGGCGATCACTTGCTGGCGATAGATGCCAAGGTTGTGCCGCGCCTTGTGCGGGCCGCGCGTCACCACCAGCCCCCACGTAATGAGCGGCCCCGCGTCGCCAGGCCAGCAGGTCTGGATCGGCAGCCTCGATAGATCGACGTCGTCGCCCTCCCAGACGACCTCCTGGCAGGGCGGGGAGCGCACCACCTTGGGCGCCATGTCCCACAGCGCCGCCTTCAGCATCGAGATCTTGCCGAGCGCGTCGCGCAGGCCGGTCGGCGGCTCGGGCTCTTTCAGGGCTGCTAGCAGTTCGCCGACCTCGCGCAGCGCCGCGGTGGTTTCGGCGCCCATGCCAAGCGCAACCCGCTCGGCGGTGCCGAACAGGTTCGCCAGGACCGGGATCGAGCTGCCGGACGGGTTCTCGAACAGGATCGCCGGGCCGCCGTCGCGAAGGGTCCGGTCGCAGATTTCCGTCATTTCGAGCATCGGCGAGACCCTGGCCGTGACCCGGCGCAGCTCGTGCCGATGCTCTAACTGGCGGATAAAGTCCCGCAAATCGCTATACTTCATGTTGCGTAGCAGCAACCAAAGTCTTGGCTCATCGCAAGCCTAGGCGATCCCGCAAGGCGGCGGTTCAAGCCGTTGAATTCAAAGCGTGTAATCGGTCAGTCGGAGCCGATCGTACGCTGCAGCGGGAGGAATGCTGGCATGAGCTGCAGAAGATTCGTCTCCAGATCGGCTTGGCAGGCTCAGGCGGGGCCATACAATCCGCTGCCAGTGGCTGTTCGGCATCCCATAGATGCGGTAGCTTTGGGGCCAGCAGCCGCAACGAGCCTGTCGCTCGTTTTTTGTGGATCCGGTCGGGCACGTGGGCCCGCCGGGTTTCGTACCAACCTGTGAGTGACGACTTGCTGGCGCCAAAGCGCCGGTAGCCGCTCAGCATAAGGAGGCACGTATGTCGATCTCCACGACTTTGTCCGCTTCAGCGCTCGGCCGGATCGGCCCGCTGCGTTTGATCGCCCGCGACATCGCCGACGGCGCCGCGTGCGCCGCCCGCTTCGTGGTCACGCTGGTCGGGTGCTTCACTCTGGTCGCCGGCGCAGTCGTCGTCGCCGACGCCCGCATGCGGGACGCTGCGACCCGGCAGTTTCATTCGGTAGTCGCCGCATTGAGCGCCCGCCCCGCACAGGCGGGGGACGGGGCTGGCGCGCTTGCCACCGAGGAGGCGCCGGCGGTCGAGATCGTCGCCAAGAAGGCGGATCCGGCGCAGCAGCACGTCGTGCGATACCTGTCGCGCCGCTACCGGGTGGCCGAGAACGCTCTGCGCCCGGTCGTTGCCGCCGCGTACGAGTCCGGCCGCGAGCTGGGGCTTGATCCGCTGCTGATTCTGGCGGTGACGGCGATCGAATCGAGCCTCAATCCGTTTGCCCAAAGCGTGATGGGCGCGCAAGGCTTGATGCAGGTGATGACGCGGGTGCATGCCGAGAAGTTCGAACCGCATGGCGGCGAGGATGCGGCGCTCGACCCGATCGCCAATATCAAGGTTGGCTCGGCGATCCTGAGCGATCTGATCCGCCGCGGGGGTTCCGTCGAACGCGGACTGCAGTTGTACGTCGGCGCCGGCAACCTGCCCGACGATAGCGGTTATGCGGCGCGTGTCCTGGCCGAGCACGCCCGCTTGCGCATGGCGGCGGCAGGTAAGGTCGATCTCGCCGTGACGAGCGGGGTCCGCGCCGCTGCCGTCGAGCAGCAGCCGAAATCCACTGATCCGGGCGAGGCCGGCGCGACCAGCCGTCCGGCGAATTCGAAGCGTCCCGATCAGGCCGCCTGATCGGCCAGCGCGGATACTTCGCGAGGGATGCGGGAATTGCGCGCGCGGATGCGCGCGGCAGGTTGCGCGAGACGGCCGCAGTCGCGTGCCCGTAGGCACGCGCGAGGAGTTGAGCGCAAGTTGGCCGCGCAGCCGCCGCGCAAGCCCGCGTAGCCCCGGCGGCCCAAAGTGGCTGCGCGCCTCGGTTGCTGAAAGTCGTACCCAAAGCTGCGGAAACCTCGCATTCGGGGGCGACCTCGTGAAATATCCGAGCTAGCGCGGTCGCAGGTGTCGGGCCAGCCGCTCGACGGCCTGCTCGAGTCGGGCGCGGTCCGCGGCGTAGGAAATGCGCACGTAGCGGTGGGTTTCGGCAGCGCCGAAATCGCGCCCGGGCACCAGGCACACGCCGGCTTCGCGCAACACCTCGAACGCGAATGACCAACTGTCGTCGCTGAAGCGGCTGATGTCGGCGTAGATGTAGAAAGCGCCGTCCGGCGGCACCGGGACGCGGAAACCCAGCCGCTCGAGCGCACCGAGAAGGTAATCGCGCCGGCGCCGGAACTCGGCGTGCCGCTCCTGATAGGTGGCCAGCGCAGCGGGCGTGAAGCAGGCCAGCGCCGCGTGCTGCGCGATCGCCGACGGGCAGATGAACAGGTTTTGCGCCAGCTTTTCGATGTCGGCGACCGCCCAGCTCGGGGCGACCAGCCAGCCGAGCCGCCAGCCGGTCATGTTGAAATACTTCGAGAAGCCGTTCAGCACGAATACGTCGTCGGATAGCGCGAGCGCCGTGTGCGGCGCCGCCTGGTAACTCAGGCGCTGATAGATCTCGTCGACGACGACAAACCCGCCGCGCGCGTGCACCTCGTCGATCACCGCCCGCAGGGAGGTCGGCGCGATCGACGTTCCGGTCGGATTCGACGGCGACGCCAGCAGCACGCCGCGTGCGCGCTCCGACCAATGGCGCGCGATCGACTCGCGGTCCAGTTGAAAGCGGGTCTCCGGCCCGCACGGGATCAACCTGGCCCGCCCTTCGAAGGCGGCCGCGAAGTGGCGGTTGCACGGGTAAGTCGGATCGGGCATCAGAACTTCCGTATCGCGCTCGAC
>DATLZG010000200.1:0-3271 GCA_035574095.1 Burkholderiaceae bacterium
GCCAAGGCGGTGGCGGACCGCGTGATCTTCATGGACCAGGGCCAGATCGTCGAGGAAAACACCCCGGCGGAGTTCTTCGCCAACCCGAAAAGCGAGCGCACCCGCGACTTCCTGTCGAAGATCCTCGGGCACTGAGGCGCGGCGCCTGGAGGGGACGCAAGGTCCTGAAGGGGTGCAGCGGCAAAGACTACCCGCGCCGACAGCGTCGTTGCCATTGGCACGAGCGAAGACAAGTCGAGAATTGCCGCGCGCCCTCGTAAGCGCCGACTGCCTTGCGGTCAACGAGCGGCCGGCACTTCGGACGCGGAAAGAACACTCGCTTGTCCGAGCAATGCGCCCTTCAGCCGCTGCGGATCGGCCGCTCCGATCAGATGCCGCACTCCGTCGCGGGTGGAAAAGCTCAACGCCGGGCCGCCGCCGTAGACGACGAACATCCTGGCGCCGTCCTTGGCCTTGAACCACCCGGCAAAGTAGCCGGGCAGACCGACGCCGTTGGTGCGGTACGAGGTTTCCGGTAGCGGCTCCGGCGGGTGAAAGCGGAAGGAGTTCGCGTCGATTTCGCTGCGCGCCACAGCGCGCTTGTAGAACAGACCGCCGCGCAGCTCGATCGCGCCGCCTTCGCCTACCTTGATCTGGTTCGATCGCAGATCAAGCAACAACCAGGCACCGACCACGGTGGTCACCGCGTAGGCGATCAGTACTGGAATGCGTGCCGAGCCGCCAAGCAGGCTACCGGTGCCAAAATACGCACATACAGCGATCAACGCGAGCGGCGCCGCGATCACCAGCAGCACCGTCCAGAAGTAGGCTTTCAACCCAATCGGAATCGGCTCGATCATCGTTCGCTCCCCCGTTACACCCCTGCCGCCTCGTATCCGAGTCGACGCAGCTGGCGCATAAAGTCGGCGCGTTGTGCCTCGCTGATCCGCAGCAGCCCCATGTCAGTGGCGGCGCTCACGATGCCCTCCAGTTGCGCATCGACCGCGCGACGTACGGTCTCGACGGCCAGATCCCTACGGCCGAGCAATTCCGCGGCCGTCGCCGCACGGCGCAAGTCGCGCTGAACCTGTTCTTCGCCGCTCATTGGCGCATTCCGAGGCTGGTTCACGAATACCCCGATTTGAGTGGCAATCGACGCGATCAGCGCGAGGTTCAATACGACCGCTGCGTGCGCCGCAACGCCCGCATAAACATACACCCCGACCGCGACGTATGCGAGGCAAGCGGCCGCCGCCACCGAACATTGCGGCGCAACCTGGGCGCGGGTGGGTGCATCGGGTGGCAGCGAGGCTGCAGCCGCCCCGAACGGCGGGGTAAGAGCCGTAGCGCACCGTTGGCTTTCCGCGGACGATAGGAGCGCGTTTAGGCGGTCGGCCCGGTCAATGAGGTCCCTCAATCGCGGTTCGCCGGAGGCCAAGCGTTCGAACGCCCGTACGAACGATTCGTGATCCGCCGCGATCACATCCCGCAGGCGGCGGATCAACGGGCTGTAGTCGAGGGTCCGGATCACGCCGCGTCGCGAGAGCTCGCGGAGAAACGTCAAATAATCCATCGTCCTCGCGGCCTGCCGCAGTGCAGGATCGGCCACGGCGCGCGTCAAGGTCATGACGGGATCGTCTGCGGCGATCGTCCCTTGGAGACCGAACTGTCGCAGAGCCGCTTCCGGATCCGTTGCGAAAGTCGCCGCGGCAGGGCCTCCCGCGTCGAGCTCCCTCCAGAATGCCGCAAGGCGCACCAGCAGGTCTTGGATCTCGACCGGCGTTCCGGCGCTGGTCAGCGACAGCCGCAACAAGCCGTCCGCCGGCGTTGACTGCGCGCCGCGCGCTAGAGCTGCAGGCGTTCCGTATACGTTGCCGGAAACGGCAACGACGGGAATTGCAACCAGTCCGGACCCTCTTTTTAGGAATCCGCGCCTCTTCATCCTTCCTCCGTCAATCGACACCGACAATGCCGAGCGCCTCGGCTCGCAGTCTCGTGCGTGCCGTCGTCAAGACGCGCGGCACGTGTCGCAAAAAGTTCTTCCGCACAGCCTCGCGCAGCTCGGGATCGCGATGCAGGGTCGCGCATGCTTCACAGATGTGATTGCAGCGCTCAAGATCCGACGCACGCTGCGGCGCCACCGCGCGCACGACGGCGAGCGGTCCCTCCGTGTGGATCCACCACTTGAGAAAGTCGTCAAACTGTGAGCGGTACAGCTCGGCCAGACCCGCGGCGCCGATGTGCCCGAGCCGCAGTTCCGGGATGTACTCGAACGGCAACCCGCAGCACGCGGCGACGTTGCCGTGCGGCGTAACGACGAGGTTCTCGAAGAGCTGTGTGCAGCGCTCATCGATCGGCGCGCGCGGTCGCGGCGAACTGCGTGGGACATGACCGTCATTGAACTTCATCCAGCTGTTGACAGCCATGCTGAAGAGCGCTGGCGCGCTCTTTCTCAAGGCTTGAAGGCGAGGATTCGCCAGAACTTCGTGTGCGATGTCGCTGTCGGGCGCATCCTCCTCCACGGTCAGGAACGTGACGAGCCCTGCATCCACTGCCGCCGCAGCCGCGTTGACGACCGAGGAGACGGGAACCCATTGCGCATGATCGCGTCCGGTACTCAGATTCAGCTCGGTCAACCCGGCGGACTTCGCCTGCTCGATGATGCGGGCCGCGGCGCGCTCGCTTTTGGCCCAAAAACCGTTGCTGACGGCGCGCACCATGAGCCCCATGGCATGCGCATGGGCTATGGCTTCAAAGAGATCATCCCCCAGAAGGAAACACTCGCCGCCGCTAAAGACGACGATCTTCAGACGCGGAAAGTGCAATGCCGCTTCGTCGATCGCCGCCTTGATCTGAGTTAGCGAGAGCGTGTCCTCTATCGACGGATTCGACCCGAAACAGCACTGCGCGCAGGCAGCCGAACAACGGTAGGTGGGAAGGATCGTCAGACTGCGCGGTCCGAAGTGTCTATCACCGCTTACCTCGGTCGGCAGCCACCACGACGAGTCATCTCGGCAGACCATACATTTCAAGGAACACAAAGGCTCGAACGCGATGACTTCCGAAAGGGTACCCCCCCCCTCGGGGCGGGCAATCGCGTACACGTGCGAATAGCAAAAACCGGCGAACGCCATACGCAACTACGTCGCAAACCTGACGGTGCTGGAGAACCTGACGCTGGCGCCGATGTGGGTGGGCAAGCTGCCGAAGAAAGAGGCCGAGGAGCGCGCGCTGCAGCAACTGGCGCGCGTGCGCATCGCGGAGCAGGCGCA
The DNA here is from genome assembly GCA_035574095.1 of Burkholderiaceae bacterium. GTDB lineage: Bacteria > Pseudomonadota > Gammaproteobacteria > Burkholderiales > Burkholderiaceae_F > JAKANT01. The sequence goes on from DATLZG010000200.1 coordinate 3,252, forward strand.
CAAGTATCCGCTGCAGCTGT
>DATLZG010000201.1:0-5662 GCA_035574095.1 Burkholderiaceae bacterium
CTGCGCATCGCGATCGCGCAGCCCATGCCTGCCGCGAACAACAGCACGAACCCGGCGCCGAAGTCGCCCGGCCCCCACGCGACCTCGCGCGTGAACTGCATGGCGACGAAGGGCACGGACAGCAGCGCGGCCGCAGTGGCAGCGACGCGCAACGCGACTTTGCGCAGAGTCAAGTAAGCCATCGATAAGCCTCTCGGTGCAGGAGGAATCGCGGCGCAGGATCGCTCCGGCGGTCGGCAGCCTGCGGAGTAACGGTCCCGATCGTACGCGGCACCGGCGTGCAAGGCAGTCGTACGCGCTGTTTCAGGTCCGCCCGCAACGGCCCTCGTCTAGCAGTCCGCGACGGTGGCGTAGCGCCACCAAACGGCACCGAGCGTTGCGCAGGAGAGCACGGCGTGCCAGACGCCGACCAGAAACGCCGGATCCGGATCGATGCGCTCGACGAGCGGCCGCAGTTCGCGCGGCACCGCGTCGCCGAGGGCGGATGCGTGTGCCTTCACGCAATGCGCCGCTGCAACTGCCTCCGACTGTGTGCAAACGACCAGACGCCAGTTCAGGGCCGCGAACACCGCGAAACCAAGCGCCAGAAACGCAAACAATTGGAGTTCGCCGCCGGCTTCCCTCGACCAAGCGAACGCCGCGGTTCCCGCGGCGACGATCTGAAAGTAGCCCCAGAACTTGTGCGCCGTATCGGATACGGAGTGGTAGTGAGACAAAGCGTCGTTCAGCGAGAGCGCCATCGCGAGCCCTTTCGACCCGTTGCGGTTGACCACTATCGGTCCGCGTTCGCGCCGTCGGGCCAGGCGCAGATGCAGACGCGGTTGCCGGCGCAGTCGGAGAGCGTCCAGTGCGCAGGCGCATGGGAGGCGTCCACCACGCGACCGCCGGCGGCGACGGCCGCTTGCAGCCGGGCGGCAACCTGCTCGCGGGCGACCGATACATCCAAGTGCATGGCGTGCCGCAGCGCTTTCCCCGGCGCGAGTTCCTGCATCCACGCCGTGGATCCGTGGCCCAGCGGATCGACCGCATTGTCGGCCGCCCGCGGAACGTAGCCGAGCACGCTGCGCCAGAAGCCGACGTCGATCGCGTCGGGCTGGGCGGCGATCGCCAGTTGCACCTCCTGCACGGCGGCACGATCGGCCACCGCGCCGCAGGAACGCGCGATCGCCGACACGGTGCGCGCCAGTTCCACGTGCGCGCGCTCGAGGTCCCACAGGTCGCGCGTCAAGCGGACGGTGATGCACCGATCCGCAAGCGTCAGCAGCACGCCGGCGCCCGCGACCCCTGGAGCCGCTGCGATCGCCGCCGCCATCCGGGCCGCTTCGCCGAGCGCCCGCACGCGAAAGACCGCGGTCGCACCGCCGTGCAGTACGACCCAGTCATCGACCCCTTCGGCGGCGAGAAACGCCCGCCAACCTTCTTCGCTCACGCCTTCTCCTCGGCTGGCCGGGATGACCCGCGCGTCGGCAGTCGATGCTGGAGCCGATTGACGACGGGTCGCGCGATGTCGCTGCATCCGGTGCCTGTCGACCGTGCTCGGCTCACGCCCGTCACGGCGCGATTGCAACGCCCAGGCAGTGTAGGCCGCGGCTCCGATCACCGTCCACCCTGCCCCGCGCGGCTCGCGGGCGCCGACCGCGCAGGCACTCGCCTAAACTGCGCGGTTCGCGCGCAGTTCACCGCCCGCCGCGAACCTTGCCCGATCGCACGATGTCCGCACCCCGCCCCGCCATCCGCATCCGCGGCGCACGGCAGAACAACCTGAAAAACCTCGACGTCGATCTGCCGACCGGCGAGCTGATCGTCGTCACCGGCGTTTCGGGCAGCGGCAAGAGCTCGCTCGTGTTCGACACGCTGTACGCGGAAGGGCAGCGCCGCTACGTGGAAACGTTTTCGCCGTACGCGCGCCAGTTCCTGGATCGCATGGACCGGCCGCAGGTGGACCGCATCGACGGCGTGCCGCCGGCGATCGCGATCGACCAGACCAATCCGGTGCGCACTTCGCGCTCCACGGTCGGGACGATGACCGAAATCAACGACCATCTGAAGCTGCTGTACGCGCGCGCGGCGACCCTGTACTGCCGCGGCTGCGCGCAGCCGGTGCGGCGCGACACGGCGCCCTCGATTTTCGAGGCGCTGCACGTGCGCTGTGCGGAACTCGGCGCCGCGCGGGTGACGATCACCTTCCCGGTCAAGGTGCCCGCCAACTTCAAGGAAGAGGAGATCCGCGCCCACCTCGAGGCGCAGGGTTATACGCGCGTGCTCGGGCAGCGTGCGGTCAACGGCGAAAAGGTCCTCGATGTGGTGCAGGACCGCTTCCGCTTCGAGGCGGTGGAGCGGCAGCGCGTGATGGAGGCGCTGGAGTCCGCGCTGCGCTTCGGCGGCGGGCGCGTGGACGCCCGTATCGAAAGCGACGGCGCGCCGGCGGGCAACCACCTGCTGCTGCGCTTCTCCGACGATCTGCACTGCGCGGACTGCGACATCCACTACGCGGAGCCGCTGCCGAGCACCTTTTCCTTCAATTCTCCGCTCGGCGCCTGCGAGACCTGCCGCGGCTTCGGGCGCGTGATCGGCATCGACTACGGACTGGTGATCCCGGACGAGAGCAAGACCTTGCGCGAAGGCGCGGTGCGCCCCTGGCAGAGCAAGAGCTTCGCCGAATGCCAGCGCGATCTGGAGAAGTACGCGCCGAAGTTTGGCGTGCCGCTGGATGTGCCGTACGCCTTGCTGACGCCCGCGCACAAGCGCTGGGTGCTGGAGGGCGAGGACGGCTGGACCGGCAAGTGGCAGACGCAGTGGTACGGCGTGCGGCGCTTCTTCGAGTGGCTGGAGAGCAAGGCCTACAAGATGCACATCCGCGTGCTGCTCTCAAAGTACCGCGCGTACACGCCGTGTACGGCCTGCGGCGGCAGCCGGCTGAAGCCGGATGCGCTGCTGTGGCGCGTCGGAACGCGAGAGGACGCGCAGGCCGTGCTCGACGACGCGCCGGCAGACGGCGACGGTACAGCGCGCGGCCGCTACCGCCGCTTCAAGCCGTTACACGCGGCGTGGACCGAACAGCGGCTCGACGCGCTGCCGGGGCTTTGCATCCACGATCTGATGCTGCTGCCGCTGGCGCGCGTGCGGGCGTTTTTCGACCGCCTGCGCTTTGCCGGCGTGCTGGACCAGGCGACCGAACTGCTGCTGGAGGAGCTGCGCGCGCGGCTGCGCTTTTTGAACGACGTCGGGCTCGGCTATCTGACGCTCGATAGGCAAAGCCGGACGCTGTCCGGCGGCGAGGTCCAGCGCATCAACCTGACCACGGCGCTCGGCACCTCGCTGGTCAACACGCTGTTCGTGCTCGACGAGCCGTCGATCGGATTGCACCCGCGCGACATGCACCGCGTGATCGAGGTGATGCACCGCTTGCGCGACGCCGGCAACTCGCTGGTGGTGGTCGAACACGACCCGCAAGTGATGCTCGCCGCCGACCGCATCCTCGACATGGGTCCCGGCCCCGGCGAGCGCGGCGGGCGCATCGTGTTCGAGGGTTCGCCGCGCGAGCTGCTCGCGGCCAGGACGCTCACCGGCGATTACCTCGCGGGCCGCAAGCAGGTCGAGATACCGACCTTCACGCCGGACGGCTACGCCACCCGCAACGTGCGACCGAACGCGCCCAAGTTGCTGCTCGAGGGCGCGCGCGAACACAACCTGAAGAACCTGACGGTCGAGATTCCGCTCAACCACCTGGTCGTGATCACCGGCGTGTCCGGCTCCGGCAAATCGACGCTGGTGCAGGATGTCCTGTACCCGGCGCTGGCGAAGGCGAAAGGCAAGAGCGTGGAGGCGCCGGGCGCGCTCGACCGCCTGCTCGGCGCGGAGTTGCTGGCCGACGTCGCGCTGGTCGATCAGTCGCCGATCGGCAAGACCACGCGCAGCAACCCGGCCAGCTACGTCGGCGCGTGGGAGCCGATCCGCCAGCTTTTTGCCGGCGCGCGCTTGGCGCGGGAGCGCAACTACACGGCGGGAACGTTCAGTTTCAACGCCGGCGAAGGCCGCTGCCCGACCTGCGGCGGCAACGGCTTCGAGCACGTGGAGATGCAGTTCCTCTCCGACGTCTATCTGCGCTGTCCCGATTGCGACGGCAAGAGGTTCCGGCCGGAGATCCTGGAGGTGCGATTGGAGCGCCGCGGGCGATCGCTGTCGGTGGCGGAGGTGTTGGAGCTGACCGTCAACGAGGCGCTCGCCTTCTTCGCCGACGACCGCGAGGTCGTGCGCGCGCTGCAGCCGCTGGCCGACGTCGGGCTGGATTACGTACGGCTCGGCCAGCCGGTGACCACGCTGTCCGGCGGCGAGGCGCAGCGGCTGAAGATCGCCGGCTTTCTCGCCGACACCGCCAAGCTCGGCGGGCCGGCGCGCGCCGGCGCCAAGGGCATCGCGCTGCTGTTCGACGAGCCGACCACGGGCCTGCACTTCGACGACGTGGCGCGCCTGATGCGGGCGCTGCGCAAGCTGCTGGCCGCCGGCCATTCGTTGATCGTGATCGAACACAACTTGGACGTGATCCGCTCGGCCGACTGGATCATCGACCTCGGCCCCGAGGGCGGCGACGCCGGCGGCGAGATCGTGGTCGCCGGCACGCCGCGCGAGGTGATGGCGCATCCGACCTCGCACACCGGCCGCGCGCTGCGCGCCTACAAAAAAATGGGGTCAGACCCCAATTTCGGCCCCGATTTCGGAAAAATGGGTTCTGACCCCATTTTTCGCCCCATTTTTCGCGAGGAAAGTCGACCTGCATCGCTCGTCGCCGAGCCGGCCGGCCGTTACTTGGCGTCGGCGCGCGGCAATGGCGCGATCGAAATCAAGAATGCGCGCGAGCACAACCTGAAGGGCATCGACGTCCAGATCCCGCGCGACAAGTTCACCGTCATCACCGGCGTGTCGGGCAGCGGCAAGTCGACGCTGGCGTTCGACATCCTGTTCAACGAGGGACAGCGCCGCTATCTGGAGTCGCTGAACGCCTATGCGCGCTCCATCGTGCAGCCGGCCGGCAAGCCGGACGTGGACGCGATTTTCGGCATTCCGCCGACGGTGGCGATCGAGCAGCGCACTTCGCGCGGTGGCCGCAAGTCCACCGTGGCGACGATGACCGAGATCTACCACTTCCTGCGGCTGCTGTACGTCAAGCTCGGCACGCAGCACTGCCCGGATTGCAATGTGCCGGTGTCGCCGCAGAGCTTCGAGCAGATCGCCGCGTCGATCGTGCGCGAGTTGTCCGGCCAACACATCGGCGTGCTGGCGCCGCTGGTCGTCAACCGTAAGGGCTTTTACACGGACCTCGCGAAGTGGGCCGCGAACAAGGGCTACACGCACCTGCGCGTGGACGGCGAGTTTCTGCCCACTGCGCGCTGGCCGCGGCTGGACCGTTTCCGCGAGCACACGATCGAGCTGCCGGTGGGCGACCTGGTCGTTTCGGGCGCCAGCGAAGGGCACCTGCGTGCGCTGCTGCAAACGGCGCTGGAGCACGGCCACGGCATCGTCAACGTCGTGTGGCCGCTCGACCGCCTGCGCGACGTGCTGGAGGGCCGGCGCGCGCCGGACGAGCCGCCGCAGCCCTCGCAAGCGACGCTGCGCGGCGGCGGCCTCTACGTGGAGCTGAATGCGCGCGTCTATTCGACCAAGC
>DATLZG010000202.1:0-2193 GCA_035574095.1 Burkholderiaceae bacterium
CCGAGCACCGGCGCCTTGATCTGGGCGGCGATGTCGAGCGGGTGGCGCGGCGTGTTCGGCGTGGCATCGCCGACCAAGCGGCCATACCAGGCGACGCCGGCCTTGACCTTCGGATTGTGCGCGACGTACAGCCAGGTGATGCGCCCGCCCCAGCAAAAGCCGGTGATGCCGAGCTTGTTCGCATCGCCGCCGTTGGCCGCAGCCCACGCCGCGGTGGCATCGAGATCGGCCATCACCTGCGCGTCCGGCACTTTCGACACCAACTCCTTGAACAGCGTCGGAATGTCGGTGTACTTGGACGGATCGCCCTGGCGCGCGTACAACTCGGGCGCGACGGCCAGAAAACCCGCCTTGGCGAAACGCCGGCACACGTCCTTGATGTATTCGTGTACGCCGAAGATTTCCTGCACCACCAGCACCGTCGCCAGTCCGGTCTTGCCGGCGGGCTGCGCGCGGTACGCCGGCAGCGTGCCGTCGCTGACCGGGATCTTCACCTCGCCCGCGGTCAGCCCCTGCGTATCGGTGACGATCATCGTCTGCGCCGCCACGGGCAGCACGGCGGCGGCGAAACCCGCGCCCAGCGAGGTCTTCACGAAGCCGCGCCGCGTCAGCGTTTGCGGCGGCACCAGGCTGTCGAGCTCGGCGACGACGGCGGCAATGTTCTCCTTCTCCATCGGGATTCTCCTTTGTTGGGTGTCGTTGAGGGGCGGCCAGACCCGGCAGATCGACCGACGCGACGCGAAACAGTTTCAGCCGCGGCTACAATCCGCGCCTCCCAAGAATACGCGCCGCGGCTTCACGAGGGCCGCGGCTTTTTTGCTGCCATGCGCAGCGAAAGGGCGCGGATGCCGTTCGACATCGAATCGATCTCCCAGCGCTTTCGCCGGCTCGCGCCCGCGGTCGATCATTGCTCGCTGCGGCTGGTCGAGGAGCAGTCCGAGTTCCTGTGCGTGCGCCAGAGTGTCGCCGAGCCGGCGCAAGCGAGCCGCGACTTCGGCGCGATGGTCACCGTGATCGATCGCGACGGCATCGGCTACGCGGCGACGAGCGACCTGTCCGACGCGGGGCTGGCGGCCGCGATTGCGCGCGCCCACGCCTGGGCCAGGCTCGCGCAGGGACGCAGCGTTTTTGCCGGCGAGCCGCCGCGGCTGCCCGCGTCGCGCGGTGCGTTCCGCTCGCGCGTCGAGCAGGCCGTGCTGCCTTCGAAGGCCGAGCGCTACGAACTGCTGCACCGGGAAGCCGCCGCCTGCAAGATCGACGATCGCATCGTCGACTGGGCTGCGTCGCTGTGGACGACGCGCACGCGCCAGTTGCTGGCCACCGCCGACGGCGGCGAGACGCTGCAGGAGTGGACCTTCACGGTGCCCGGACTGTACGTCACCGCGTTTTTCGACGGCCTGACGCAGACACGGTCCTGGGGCGGCCGCTCGAACGGGTTTTGCCAGCAGGGCGGCATGGAAGTGCTGGCGCGCGCGGGTTTCGCCGGCGCCGGCGCCCGCACCGCCGACGAGGCTCTGCAATTGCTGGCCGCGCCCAACTGCCCGAGCGGCAAGTTCGACGTACTGCTGATGCCGGACCAGATGATGCTGCAGATCCACGAGTCGATCGGCCATCCGCTGGAGCTGGACCGCATCCTCGGCGACGAGCGCAACTACGCCGGCACCAGCTTCGTCACGCTCGACATGTTCGGCAGCTACCGCTACGGCTCCGAACTGCTGAACGTCACGTTCGACCCGACGCGCTCATTCGAATTCGCCGCCTTCGCGTACGACGACGAAGGCACGCCCGCCGCGCGCGAGTACCTGATCCGCGACGGCATCCTGCTGCGGCCGCTGGGCGGCACGGTCTCGCAGCAGCGCGCGCGGCGGCTGCGCCCGGACATCGAAGGCGTGGCCACCGCGCGTGCGTGCGGCTGGAACCGGCCGCCGATCGACCGCATGTCGAATCTGAACGTGGAACCCGGCAGCGCAACGCTGGACGAGATGATCGCCTCGATCGACGACGGCGTGCTGATGCAGACCAACACGTCGTGGTCGATCGACGATTCGCGCAACAAATTCCAGTTCGGCTGCGAATGGGGTCGGCGCATCCGCAACGGCAAGCTGGCCGAAGTGGTGCGCAATCCGAATTACCGCGGCATCTCGGCGACGTTCTGGCGCTCGCTGGCGATGGTCGGCAACGAGGCGACGGTCG
>DATLZG010000203.1:0-4900 GCA_035574095.1 Burkholderiaceae bacterium
GCGCGGCGGCCGCGCGGGCGGCCCGCCACGTTTCACATTCGTGTCAACGCGCGGTCACGGCGCCGACATCGACGCTCCGTAGCTTCGCCGCATTTCAGCGGAGGTCATGCATGGGTCGCCACACCGACAATCACATCGATCGACTGAACGACGAAGACTCCAACACCTCGAACAATCCGGACTTCGATTCCATCCTGCAGGCGCGGCTGAGCCGTCGCCGGCTGTTGCTCGGCGCCGCCGGCCTGACGGCACTGGGTACCGCCAGCGCGCTGGGACTGACGGCCTGCGGCGGCAGCGACGATCCGGCGCCCGCGCCGTCGGAAACGCTGCTCGGCTTCACGCCGGTCGCCAAGTCCGTGGCCGACGCGTTCACCGTGCCGCCCGGTTACACCGCGCAGGTGCTGATCGCGCTCGGCGATCCCCTCTTCAACGGCGTAGCCGCGTTCAAGAACGACGGCACGGACGCCGACTACGACAGGCGCTGCGGCGAATGGCACGACGGCATGGAGTATTTCGGTCTGTCGGCCACCGGCACGCGCGACGACGCGAGCAGCAGCCGCGCGCTGCTCGGCATCAACCACGAATGGGTCACGCAGACCTTCCTGCACCCGAACGGCCCCAGCCCCGCGCCGCGGCCCGACGCCGAAGTCATCAAGGAGATGCAGGCGATGGGAGTGTCGATCGTCGAGATCGCCAAGGGCGCGAACGGCCGCTTCGCCTATGTGCAGGGCTCGCCGTTCAACCGCCGCATCACCACCGAAACCGAGATCGAACTCTCCGGCCCCGCGCGCGGCAGCGCCCTGCTGCACACCAAGTTCTCGCCCGACGGCACGCGCACGCGCGGCACCGTCAACAACTGCGGCACCGGCAAGACGCCGTGGGGCACGCTGCTGACCGGCGAGGAAAACTGGGCCGCGTTCTTCGCACGCAACGCCGGCGACGACGCCCTGCGCAGCGTTAAAGAGAACACGGCCTTCGCGCGCTACGGCAAGAGCGTGACCGCGACGGCCGGCTCCAGCCAGGCGTATCTGTGGAACACCGCGCAAAGCGGCGCCGAGCGCTTCACGCGCTGGAATACCAGCGTCACCGGCGCCACTGCCGCCGACGACTATCGCAACGAATTCAACTGCCAGGGCTATATCACCGAGATCGACCCGTACTCCGCCACCTCGGTCATCAAGAAGCGCACCGCGCTCGGCCGCATGGCCCATGAAAGCGCGGCCGTGCGCGCGGTGGCCGGCAAGAAGGTGGCCGTTTACATGGGCGACGACGCGCGCAACGAGTACGTCTACAAGTTCGTCTCCACGCAGAACTGGGACACCGCCGACGCCAACGCCGCCAACCGCATCGCGGTGGGCGACAAGTATCTGGACAGCGGCAAGCTGTACGCAGCGAAGTTCAACGCCGACGGCACCGGCAACTGGGTCGAGTTGAGCCTCGCCAACCCGGCCGTCGCCGGCTACGCGACCTATGCCTTCGCCGACGAAGCCGACGTGCTGATCCACGCGCGCCTGGCGGCCGACGCCGCCGGCGCCACCAAGATGGACCGGCCCGAGTGGGGCAACCTGAACCCGGCCAACGGCGAGCTCTACATCACGCTGACCAACAACAGCAACCGCCGCACCGGCGCGGTCACCGGCTCCCAGCTCAATCCGGACCCGGCGAACCCGCGCGCCTACAGCGACGTGCGCGGCGGCATCACCGTGCAGTCGGGCAACGTCAACGGCCACATCCTGCGCATCAAGGAGACCGGCGACGATCCGGCCGCGACCACCTTCAGTTGGGACATATTCCTGTTCGGCGCCGAGTCCGACGCCTCGCCCACGCTGGTCAACCTCTCCGGTCTGACCGACGATCAGGATTTCTCCAGCCCCGACGGTCTAGTTTTCACGCAAAGCACCGGCCTGTGCTGGATCCAGACCGACGATGGCGCGCTGGTCGACGAGAGCAACTGCATGATGCTCGCCGCCGTGCCTGGCCAAGTGGGCGACGGCACCACGGTGACGCTGAATTACGGCACGACCACCGTCACCACACGCATGGGCAAGAAGCCGACGGCGGCCACACTGAAGCGCTTCCTCGTCGGCCCGAAGGACCAGGAGATCACCGGGCTGGCCGAGACGCCGGACGGCAAGGTGATGTTCGTCAACGTCCAACACCCGGGCGAGGAGACTCCCGTCGCCAGCGTCGGCGACCCGACCAAGTACACCAGCCACTGGCCCGGCAATGCCGGCTACGGCGCCGGCGGCGCAAACGCCCGCCCGCGCTCGGCCACGGTGATGATCACCAAGAACGACGGCGGCCGCATCGGCACGTGAGTCCAACAGCGCGGCCGGGCATGCGCCCGGCCGCGCATCGTAGCGACCTCTACATCGCCGGCGTCGACTGCGGACGAAGCTGCCGCAAGTGGCGGCGGAATCAGACTCCGCCACTGGGCCTTCCCCGTCGACGCCCCAACGAACAAATCCCCGCGCGCCCGCAGTCGCCGAACTTCGGCGTCGACGTCGCGCCCTCGAAGTCTTGTAGGTAATGCGTTCTCTTGCTGGAGACCGCTAACTCCCGCAAGTGTCCGCCCCACTGCTTGGCCAAGGGGCCAGTTTCACGAGCATGCAGCGGGTGTAGGCATCTTCACGTCGGGAGTTGCTCGAGGCGCGCGCTTTGTACGCTTTGGCGTTCGCTGCGCGGCGCGCAGCGAGCCGCGCTTTGCGCGGTCAGCCGCGATTGCGCGCGCCAGCCGCACAGGTGGGATTGTCAGAAGACGACAAAACCGGCGGCGCTGCACGCCGCGACCGCAAGTGCTTGATTAGAAGATGGTGGCCAAGGGCGGAATCGAACCACCGACACAAGGATTTTCAGTCCTCTGCTCTACCAACTGAGCTACTTGGCCTGACGAAACATCAGCCGGCGATGCTGACGCGTGCGTGACGCAACTCGCGCGGGGCCGCGATCTTACCCGATTTGATCGCCGCGGGCCGCTGCTGCGCCGATGCAGAAACCGAAAGTTCTGCGCGGTGCGCGCGCAGGAGCGGTGGCGGGCAACGCTTGACCGCGGCGTTGCCGAAGGCGCGGCAGCGACCGACCGCCCGGCGAGTCGGCGGTCGGTGCACGGCCGGGCGCGGGGCGCGCTTACGGAGCGGGGACAGCGACGCGATTGCCCGGCACGATCATCGGCTGGTACGAAAAGACCTCGCGACTGCGCGGATCGAGCCACACCTTCAGCCATTGCACGTCGTTGGCGCCGTTGGCCTGGTTGTTGCCGAAAGTCTCGACGCGCGTGAAGTTCTCGAGCCGCCGCCCCGCGGCGTCGAGATAAGGCTTGTCGATGTGGAAGCAATGCGAGTCGCCGTGCCGCTTGCCGATCGAATACGGGTTCGAGCAGAAAAGCCGGCGCTCGAAGTCGAGGCGTTCGAGCGAGTTGAACGAGCCGGCGGCCGTGCGGTCGCAATCGGTCCAGTCGTTGTCGCCCGGTGTGAACATGGCGGGCGCCTCCAGCGCGTTGAACCGATCGAGCGCCTGCCAGTAGACGATGTCGTCGCAGCGCCCGGAACCGGCTTTCAGGTCGCCGTCGTGCACGCTGAACTTCAGCCGCTGCGAGTCCATGTCGGCGATCGGCCTCTGCACGGCCTCGGTCTGAACCGCGGAGTAGGGCCGATCGCCCCAGAGCCCGATCGCGTAACCGACGCGGCCGCGATGGTCGTGGTCATCGTCGTCATCGCCGTGCGCGTGCGCGGTGGCGGATCAGGCGAGAGCCAGCATCATCGCGGCGATCGCGCCGGTCAGCCGGCGCTGTGCACGGAGGGCGTGCAACGGCAGGGCAAGCGGGCGTTTCATCTTGTGCGTCGTCACGGAAGGTTCGACGGAGAAAGGATTGGAAGTCCTGCTGCCGCTCCGAGACTTCCGGCCGAGTCGAAGCGGACGCGACATCCGCGAAAGAGCCTCTGCAGAACGCCGCGCGTACCCTTGCGCTGCGCCGAGCGCCGCGGGCGTACCGAGGCGTACGTCGAGCAGCGCAGGGGCAAGAGCCGGACGCGCGGCGGTCCTGCACAAGCGCCGCAACACTGAACCGTTGCCGTTGCGTCCGTGTGACGACGCATCCGGGGCGCAAGGACTCGGTTCATGCCGCCACGCCGGAAGCTCGCACACACGCCGCTGCGGCATGGGCGGCTCGACGCCGTGCACGCCATGGAACCGGCGCGATAGGACCCGCCGCGGTGAGCGGGCGCGGTGCCGCCAGCCGCTGCGCCGAGGCTCTGCGCGCCTCGGCGGCCGCTACCGCGGCGCGGTCGGAAAGTACTCGAGCGCCAGCCGCGCCAGGTCCACCGTACTCCTGGCGCCGAGCTTGGCGCGGATTGCGGTGCGATAGGCCTCGACGCTCTTGATCGAGCGGTTGATGCGCTTGGCGATCTGCGCCGAGGTCAGACCCTGCGCGATCAACTGCAGCACTTCGAGCTCGCGCTCGGTCAGCCGCTGCAGCGGTTCGTTCGCGGCCTTGGCGCCGACGAAGGTCTGGAACATGCGTTCTTCCAGCGCACGGCTCAGATGGACCCCGCCGGCGAGCAGCTTGCGCACCGCTTCGACCAAGCGCTCGGTCGCTTCGCTTTTCATCAGGAAGCCGCGCGCGCCGGCGGCGAGCGCCCGCTCCGCGTACACCGATTCGTCGTGCACCGACAGCACGAGGATCGGCAGGCCCGCGTCCTTGGCCTTGACGCGGCGGATCAACTCGAGACCGGACAGCCCCGGCATCGAGATGTCGACGATCAGCAGGTCGAACGCGCCGTCGCGCAGCTGTCGCAGCGCGGCTTCGGCGTCCTCGGCCTCGGCCGTGACTTCCAGGTCAGGCTGCGCGTTCAGCAACTGCGCGACGCCGTGGCGGACGATCGGATGATCGTCGACGATCATG
>DATLZG010000204.1:0-2782 GCA_035574095.1 Burkholderiaceae bacterium
CTGCGGCAAGCTCACCACCGGCGTTACCGTGCCGCAGTGGTCCTCCATCCTGATGCTGCGCAATCTGAAGTCGCCCGAGACCTACTTCCAGGCCGCGTTCCGCGTGCAATCGCCGTGGTCCATCAAGAATCCTAACGGCGACGATCCGAGCGAGGAGGAGATCCTCAAGCCGGTCTGCTTCGTGTTCGACTTTGCGCCTACGCGGGCATTGAGGCAGATCTCCGAGTATGGCATCGGGTTGTCGCCCAATGAGCCGAATCCGGAGAACGCAGTCAAGGAGCTCGTGTCGTTCCTGCCGGTGCTGGCCTATGACGGCGCGAACATGACGCAGATCGACGCGGGCGGCATTCTCGACATCGCGATGGCAGGTACCTCGGCCACGCTGCTGGCCCGCAAGTGGGAGAGCGCGCTGCTCGTGAACGTGGACAACGACACGCTGCGGCGCATCCTGGACAGCCCCGAAGCGATGGCTGCCGTGGAGCGCATCGAGGGCTGGCGCTCGCTCGGCGACAACATCATCGAGACCATCATCAACAAGAGCGAGAAGGTCAAGGAGCTCAAGAACAAGGCCAAGGACAGGGACTTGTCGGCGAAGGAGAAAAAGCAGCTCACCGACGAGGAGAAGGAGTACAAGTCCAAACGCAAGCTGGTGCAGGAGAAGCTCATCAAGTTCGCCACGCGCATCCCGGCGTTCATGTATTTGACCGACTTCCGGGAGAACACGCTGCAGGATGTCATCACCAAGCTGGAGCCGGAGCTTTTCCTTGCGGTCACAGGCCTGGCGGTGAAGGATTTCCACCTGCTCGTGCGCCTCAAGGTGTTCAACACCGAGCAGATGAACCAGGCAGTGTTCGCGTTCAGGCGGTATGAGGATGCGTCACTGCGCTATACCGGTATCGACAGCCATCCGAACCTGACACATTACGGGCTGTACGACACGGTGATAGCCAAGGAGTGAGGTTGTGTGGCGTTGGTCTCATGGCCAACTTTTTGTTGGTTGAAGGCCCCTGTATGCCGACGATCCGCTCGGGACCGTGCTCGTGCGCGATATGTGGCTGACCGCCTTCGATGCGCCGAGCCTGCGCAACGGTATACATCGACAAGCCGATGCGCGGCCACGGCCTGATGCAGGCGATCGCCTGGGTGAACCGCGTTTTCCGCGACAAGCCCGGCGGGCCGGTCGTGGGCTACTTGAGGCGGCCCTCGGCAATTCGGCGGCCGCGCGGCGTGAGGGAGGCACGGCCGCACTTACGACTGGCCGATCTTCAAAGTAGCAATCAGCCGGTACTTAAACTTACAATCAGCCGAACGTCAGGGTTACGATCAGCCGATGTCGGAGCCGACGTTCTACCCCCGCTTTGCCGCTGCCCGGCTCAGCGAGGCCCTCGCGGATTCGCCGGCGGTGCTGATCCACGGCCCGCGGCAGAGCGGCAAGACGACGCCCGCGCAGCATGTCGGCCGGCGCAGCGGGTACGCTTACCTGAGCTTCGACGACGAGGCCACCCGCACTGTCGCTGCCACGGACCCGGTCGGGTTCGTCGCCGACCTGCCGCCGCGCGTGATCCTCGACGAGGTGCAGCACGCGCCGCATTTGTTCGGCACGCTGAAGGCGGCCATTGACCGCGACCGGCGGCCCGGGCGCTTTCTGTTGACGGGCTCGACCAACGAGCCGCGACTACCTGACGCTGCTCGCGCGCGTGTTTCTTCTGGAAGAGCTGCCGCCCTGGCACGCCAATCGCTCGAGCAGGTTGGTGAAGACACCGAGGCTGCATCTGGGCGATACCGGACTCGCGTGCGCGCTGCTCGGTGCCGACGCCAAAACGCTCTGGGCGGACCGTGCGCTGCTCGGGCAACTACTCGAGACCTTCGTGTTCCAGGAGCTCCGGCGGCAGGCAAGCTGGCATGCAGATGCGCTGGCATTTCACCATTTTCGCGATCGCGACGGCTACGAGGTGGACATCGTGATCGAGCGCGGCGCGCGCTTTGCCTGCGGTGTCGTGCTCTACGACGGCACGATGAGCCTTTCGTTTGGCGACTCGCTCTATGCCGTGCCGATCCGCGCGTTGTGGGAGGCGAGATGACCGGTCCGGGCAGCGGCGAAGTGCTCGTCTACGAAGACCCGGACGGCAAAGCCCGGGTGGAGGTGCGCCTGGAGCGGGATACGGTCTGGTTGTCGCTGACCCAGATGGCCGAGCTGTTCGGACGCGACAAGTCCGTGATTTCGCGGCACTTGCAGAATGTGTTCCGGAGCGGGGAATTGGAGCGGAAGGCAACCGTTGCAAAAAATGCAACGGTTCAGCGGGAGGCCGGTCGCCAAGTTGTCCGCGAGATCGAATTCTTCAACCTCGACGCGATCCTTTCCGTCGGGTACCGGGTCAACTCGAAACGCGGTACCCAGTTCCGCATCTGGGCCACCAACACCTACGCGAACACCTGCTGCGCGGCTACACGATCAACCACCAGCGCTTCGAGCGCAATGCACGCGAGCTGGAAGCCGCGCTGGCCTTGGTGCGCAAGGCGGCGGCGAGCGACGCACTGACCACGGACCAGGGGCGCGGGCTGGTCGATGTGATCGCCCGCTACACGCGGACCTTCCTGCTGCTGCAACGCTACGACGAGGGACTGCTGGTCGATGCCAGCGGGCATTCGCACCGCTTACCCGGCCGTGACGCGCAGTCGAACTCTGGTTTTCTTCTGGAGTGCGCTGACGATGCCGAAGAAGTTCTCGGTGTTCGGATTGCCGTGCGGCGCAAGCATCCTGTGCAGGCTCTTGCTCGGCTTG
>DATLZG010000205.1:0-4450 GCA_035574095.1 Burkholderiaceae bacterium
ACGCTGATGCCGGGCATGGTCGAGGCGCACACGCACTTCTCGTGGAACGACGCCGCGACGCTGATGGACATCCAGTTGATGCCGCTGGAGGAACACGTGCTGTGGGCGGCCAGCGTGGCGAAACGCTACCTGGAGGCCGGCTGGACCTCCTGCGTCGGCGCCGCCTGCGCCAAGCCGCGGCTGGACGTGGTGGTGCGCAACGCGATCAACGAGGGGTTGATCCCGGGGCCGCGCTATCTCGCCGCCAGTCAGGAGATCACGGTGGCTGGCGGCCTGGGCGACGAAACGCTGCCGCACATTCCGTGGCCGGAGTTCAGCTTCGGCGTGATCGTCAGCGGTCCGGACGAGATGCGGCGCGCGGTGCGCATGTTCCTGAAGTACGGCGTCGATTCGATCAAGCTCAACCTGTCGGGCGACAACTTCGTCGCCAACGCGCCGGCAGAGACGACGTGGATGACCGACGCCGAGGTGGCGGTGGCGGTGCGTGAGGCCAAGATGCGCGGCAAGCGCGTCTCCGCGCACGCGCGCTCGTGCGCGTCGATCAAGCAGTGCGTGCGCCACGGTATCGAAGTGATCTATCACGCCAGCTTCACCGACGAAGAGGCGCTCGACCTGCTGGAGGCGAACAAGGACAAGCACTTCGTCGCCCCCGGCATCGCAATCCTGTACGCGATGCTGAACGAGGCCGAGCCGTGGGGAATCACCCGGCAGAAGGCGATCGCGATGGGCTACCAGCGCGAGTGGGACGCAGCCGTGGAGTCGCTGCGCAAGATGCACAAGCGCGGCATCCGCGTGTTGCCGGGAGGCGACTATGGCTTCGCTTTCACCCCGCACGGCCAGAACGCGCGCGACCTGGAGTTCTTCGTCAAATACCTCGGCTTCACGCCGATGGAGGCGATCCTCTCCGCCACCAAGTACGGCGCGCAGATCATGAAACTGGGCGACCAGTTGGGCGAGATCAGGGAAGGCTATCTGGCCGACCTGCTGCTGGTCGACGGCGATCCGCTGGCCAACCTCTCGATCCTGCGCGACCCGCAGCGCATGCTGGCGGTGATGAAAGACGGCCGCTTCTACAAAGAGCCGGAGATACGGGCGGCGCACACACGCTGGAGTCGGACCGCGGCATGAGACGGTCCTGGCTCTGGTTCTGGGCGATCGCGATCGGTGCGCCGATCGCGGTGTTCGCGGTCTGGGCGATCGCCGACAACGCGCGCCTGTTCTTCGTCACGCTGCTCAACGGACTGACGCTGGGGGCGTTGTATTTCATCGTCGCCGCCGGTTTCACGTTGGTGTTCGGCCTGATGCGCAACGTCAACCTCGCGCATGGGTCGCTGTACCTGCTGGGCGGTTACGTCGGCTACCTGGTCGCCGACCGTACCGGCTGGTGGGTGCTGGCGCTCGCCGCCGGCTTCGCCGCGGCCGCGCTGGTGGGCCTGTTGATCCAGGTGCTGATCCTGCGCCGCATGCAGGGGCAGGACCTGCGGCAGACGATGGTCACGATCGGGCTGTCGATCGTGATCGCCGACATCCTGCTGTGGATCTTCAGCGCGCTCGCGCACCAGATGGAGGCGCCGGCGTGGCTGCAGGGCCCGATTCGCGGCATTCCGCTGATCAACGCCTACTCGGCTTTTCGCCTCAGCCTGCTCGGGTTCGGTGTCGCGATCGGCATTGCGCTGTGGTGGTTCCTGAACCGCACGCGCGTCGGCATGATGATCCGCGCCGGCGTGGACGACCGCGCGATGCTGGCCGCCGCCGGCGTCAACGTGAACCTCGTGTTCGCGCTGACGTTCGCGATCGGCGCCGGGCTGGCCGGCATCGGCGGCGTGATCGGCGCGGTGGAACTGTCGATCGTGCCGGGCGAAGACACGCGCTTGCTGCTCGCCTCGCTGATCGTCGTCATCGTCGGCGGCATGGGTAGCGTCGTCGGCGCCGCGCTCGGTGCCGCCATCCTCGGGTTGGCCGAGACCTACGGGCTGGCCTACGCGCCGACCTACAGCGTCGTGTTCACGTTCGTGATCCTGGTGGTGGTGCTGGCGTTTCGCCCGCGCGGCATCATGGGCAGGCCGGCATGAGCGCGGCGCGCTGGAGAAAGGTGATGAGCGGTGGCGCGGTGGCCTTCGCGCCGGCGACCTCCGCGCCGACCGCGCTCGCGCCGCGGCCGGCGACGGCGCGTGCCGACTGGCTGCGTGCAGTTCGGCCGCGCCATGTGCTGGTGCTGGCGGCGCTGCTGATTTTTCCGTTCGTCGCCACGCCCTTCTTCGCCTTCCAGATCGGCGCGCAGTCGCTGGCGCTCGGCCTGATCGCGCTGTCGCTGACTTTCCTCGGCGGCTATGGCGGCATGGTGTCGCTGGCGCAGATGACGGTCGCGGGCATCGCCGGCTATGCGGTGGCGATCCTCGGCACCAGCGCTTCGACCGAAATCAGCCTCGGCTGGCCGTGGTGGCTGGTGGTGCCGTTCGCGCTCGCGATCGCCACCGCCTGCGCGCTTGGCATCGGCTGGCTGTCGGTGCGCACCGAGGGCATCTACACGATCATGATCACGCTGGCGATCGGTGTGGCGTTTCACTACCTGACGCTGCAGAACTACAGCGTGTTCAACGGCTTTCAGGGCTTCCAGAAGGTCTATCCGCCGACCGTCGGCGGCGTGAACTGGCGCGACCCGCTGCCGTTTTACTTCCTGACCTTGTTCTGGGCGCTGGCCGGTTACTTCTTCATCAAGTACCTGCTGCGCGCACCGTTCGGCATCGCCTTGCAGGGAATCCGCGACAACGCCCGCCGCATGAACGCGCTCGGCTTCAACGTCACCGCGCACCGCGTGCTCGCGTACGGTGTGGCCGGTCTGCTAGCGGCGATCGGCGGCGTGCTGCTGGTCTGGTACAACGGGCTGATCACGCCCGGCTCGGTCGGCACCTCGTGGCTGATCAACATCCTGGTGATCGCGGTGCTCGGCGGCATGAAGCATCCGATCGGCCCGTTCATCGGCGCGGTCGTGTTCGTGCTGCTGCAGAACTTCGCGATCGACCTGATCGACCGCGAGCGCTTCAACCTCGTGATCGGCGGCGTGTTTCTCGCCATCGTGCTGTTTTCACCCGACGGATTGCTCGGTCTATGGGCGTGGCTGCGCGCGCGCCTGCGGATCGGGACCGCCGTCTCTGCAACCGCGCGGCCGTCCGGCCGCCACTAGAAGGCCATCACCAGAAGGCCATCACCAGCCAAGGAGACTGTCATGAGAGTCAGGAAACGGATGTTCATGCGCACGCTGGCCGGCGCGGCGGTCGCAGCCGCGTTCGCCGCGACCGCGTGGGCGCAGCAGCCGCCGGTGAGGATCGGGCTGCTGGCCACGCTCGAGGGTCCGTTCGCCGCCGGCGGCGCCGACGGCATGCGCGGCGCCGAACTCGCCGTCAAGCAGCGCGGCGGCATGGTCGCAGGGCGCAAGATCGAGATCATCAAAGCCTCGTCGGACGCCAAGCCGGACGTCGCCGTCAACGCGGCGCGCAAGCTGGTCGAACAGGACAAGGTCGACATCCTGGTCGGGCCGCTGTCCGGCTCCGAAGGGATCGCCGTCAAGGACTACAGCAAGACGCAACCGCAGGTGACGTTCATCAACGGCTCCTCCGGTGCGCAGGCCACGACGCTGGTCAATCCGTCGCCGAATTTCTTCCGCTTCAACACCGACGGCGCGCAGTGGATGGTCGGCCTTGGCAAGGCGGCGCTCGACAAGGGATACAAGCGGGTGATGGTGATCGCCGAGGACTACGCGTTCCCGTACTCGCAGGTGCAGGGCTTCATGTCCGAGTTCTGCCGGCTCGGCGGCAAGGTGCCGGTCAAGGCCTGGGTGCCGCTGGGCGGCAAGGACTACTCGTCGGTGATCGCGCGCATCCCGAAGGACGTCGATGCTCTGGT
The DNA here is from genome assembly GCA_035574095.1 of Burkholderiaceae bacterium. GTDB lineage: Bacteria > Pseudomonadota > Gammaproteobacteria > Burkholderiales > Burkholderiaceae_F > JAKANT01. The sequence goes on from DATLZG010000205.1 coordinate 3,904, forward strand.
GGTGGTGCTGGGCGGCGCCGACGCGGTCAACTTCCTCAACCAGTACGAAGCCGCGGGCGGCGACAAGCCGTTGATCGGCGGCTCGATCACGGTCAGCCAGGACGTGCTGAACTACCGCGGCAAGCGGCGCGACTCGCTGGTCGGCACGCTGTCGGCGGGGCCGCTGGCGGACGCGTATGACGCGCCGGAGTGGAAGGCATTCGTCGCCGACTACCAGAAGAACTATCCGGTCTCCAGCGGCGCCTATCCGAGCCCGTCGCTGTTCGCGCTCGTCTACTACATCAACATGAAAGCGGCGCTGGACGCGCTGGAAGCGGTCAAGGGCGATCTGTCCGACGGCCACAAGAAGTACCGCGAAACGCTGGCCAAGATGACCCTGAAGACACCGGTGGGCGACGTGCGGCTGGACGAAAACCGGCAGGCGATCGGCACCACCTTCATCACCGAAGTGGTGAAGGACGACAAGGGCAACCTGTACAACAAGGTGCTGCGCAAGGTGGACAACGTCAACCAGCTGCTGGGCATGAAGAAGGAGGAATTCAAGATC
>DATLZG010000206.1:0-6250 GCA_035574095.1 Burkholderiaceae bacterium
ACGACGCCGAACTGCTTGACCGGCCGGCCGCGCTCGTCGAGTCGCAACTGGCCGCGCAGCACGACGTAGCGCACCTCGCCGCACGGCCACACGATGCGCACTTCGAGGTCGAACGGCTGCAGCTCCGCGAGCGCGCGCTTCTGCGTGGCGCGCATCAGCGGCATGTCGTCCGGATGGATCACTTGGATCCACGAGTCGCGCAGATCGCCGAGATCGCCCGGCGTGCGGCCGGTCAGGCGGTACGTCTGCTCGTCCCAGTGCATCTGCCGCGTCGCCAGGTCCAGCTCCCACAGGCCGATGCCGGTGGCGGCGGTGGTCAGCCGCATCTGCTCGAGCAGATCGCGCGCCGCCTGTTCGGCACGCCGGCGCTCCGAGATGTCGATGTTGACGCCGATCGCGCGCACCACGCGCCCGGACGCGTCGCGCTGGATGCGCCCGCGCGAGGCGATCCAGTGCACGCTCCCGTCGTCCCATACGACGCGGAATTCGGCCTCGAAGCGGTCGCCGCTCGCCAACGCCGCCTTCATCGCCGCGTCCACGTCGGCGCGATCGTCCGGGTGCACGGCGTCCAGCCAGTGTTTGTCGGCGAACCATTGGCGCGAATGGCCGAGCAGCTCGTACATGCGCTCGTTCCAAACCGTCACGTTTGCCGCCGGTTCCCAGTCCCACACGCCGATGCCGACCGAGTCGGCGATGATCTGCGTGCGCTCGGCGAGCGCGTCGCGCTCGCGCTGTGCAGTGCGCAGCTCGGTGGCGTCGATCGTGGCGCCGACGATCCGCCACGGCGTGCCGTCGGCGCGGCGGTCGGCGCGCGCGCGTGTAACGAGTACCCGCACCGCGCCGTCCGGATGCACGACACGCGTTTCCATTTCGACGGTGCCGTGCGATTCCAGCACGCGCTGCCAGTTGCGCTGGAATTTCTCCCGGTCCTCCGGGTGCACCATTTCCAGCACGCGCGCGAACGGTGGCACGACGGGCACCGGTTGCAGCCCGTAGAAGCGGAACAGCAACGGATCCCAGCGCCCTTCGCCGGTCTCGAGATTGCGCTCCCACGACGCGATTCCGCCGACCTCGGCCGCCAGGCTCAGACGATCGCGCGCGTCCGAAAGCGCTTCGCTCGCGGTGCGCGTATCCGTGACGTCCATCACCGCACCGTACACGCGCAGCGGCCGGCCGTCTTCGCCGTACAGGCAGGCGCGCCTGGATTGGAGGTGGCGCACCTCGCCGTCGGGGCGGCGAATGCGGTAGGAAAACGCCAGCATCGTGCCCGGCGGTGGGGCGTCGATGTCGACACCGACGAATTGCGCCCGATCTTCGGCAACGATCGTCGCCAACCACGCTTCCGTGGACGGCGCGCCCGCCGCCGGGTCGAGCCCGAAGATGCGAAACATCTGCTCGTCCCACGTCGGCAGCGGGTCGCGCAGATCGCGATACCAAAGGCCGATGCCGACCGTACGCGTCGCCAGCTCCAGCCAGCCGCCGATTTCGCGCGCGTGCTGCTCGGCGAGCTTGCGCGCGGTGATGTCGAGCACCACGCCGACCACGCGCGCCGGCCGCCCGGTGCTCTCTGCCTCGAGCCGACCGCGCGTCAGCAGCCAGGCGTGCGTGCCGTCGGGGCGGACGATGCGAAATTCGGTATCGACGAAGGTCGGCGATTGCGCCAGAGCCGCCCACCGCTGCTCGAACAGCGCGCGGTCTCCCGGATGCACGAGCCCGATCAGCTCGCCCCAAGCGGGTGCGCGGTCGCCCACCGGCAGCCCCCAAAGCGCGAAGGCCTCCGGCGACCAGTACGCGTGATCGCGGTCGAGCTCGCGCTCCCAGATGCCGACGGCCGAGCCGGTGGTGGCCAAGTCCAGCCGGCGCAGCGCGGCGTTCAGCGCCAGAGAGGTCTGCTTTAGCTTCGTGACGTCGATCAATGCGCACAGCAAGCGCGTCGGTCTGCCGTATGCGTCGTACAGCGCACCGGCGCGCAGCAGGACGTGGCGCATGCCGCCTTTCGGTAACCGCAGCGCGAACTCGATCTCCGCGGACGCGTTCGGCGCGGGCGGCGCCTCGTACAGCGCGCGCACGCGCGCACGGTCGCCCGGCAGCACCCGCTTCAACCAGTCCTCGATGGCCGGCACCGGTTCGTCGGCGCCGTAACCCAGCAGGCGGCGAGCCTGCGCCGTCCATTGCCCGACACCCGTTTCCAGATCGCGCAGCGCGTACCCGACACCGAGCGTGCCGGACTGTTCGGCCAGCTCGAGCATCGCGGACAGCTCGTCGGCGCGCTGCTCGGCCAGTTTGCGCGCGGTGATGTCGATGCTGGCGCCGACGACGCGCGCGGGCGCGTGCGCGTCGGCCGGCAGATAGACGAATCGGGAATGGATCCAGCGCACGCTGCCGTCGCTGCGCACGATCCTGAAGTCGCGCTCGATGGCCTGGCCCGCCTCGCGTGCTTGCTCCAGGTTCCCGACCGCCGCCCGGTCGTGCGGGTGTAAGAAGCGCTCGCGCCAGGCAGCGTGCGTGGGCACCGGTTCGTCGGGACCGAGGCCGTGCAGCGCACGCATTTCGTCGCTCCAACGGGCCACACCGCTCGCGAGTTCGACCTCCCAGGTGCCGATTCCGGCGGCCGCGCTCGCGAGCGCGAGCCGCTGGCGATCCGCTTCGCGTTGCGCCTGTTCCTGCTTCTGTTGCGTAACGTCCGCGATCATGCCGATCACGTTCTGTTCTGCGGCTCCCGCACTTGGAGCGACCGCACAGCGCACCCGCAGCCAGCGCCGCTCGCCATCGCGGCGCACGGCGCGGAACGTCGCTTCGACCGCACCGGCCGCGGACGCGCTGTGCGTGTGCAGCCGCGCCACCGCGGCGCGGTCCTCGGCCACCACCATCGACTCGAACTGCCGGCGCGACAGCCACGACTCCCGCGGCGTCAGTCCGAGCAGGGCGCGCGACTGCGCGTCGAGTTCGATTCGCTCGGCAGCGGGCGCGTAGCGGTAAAACCCGACGCCGGTGGCCGCGACCGTCAGTGCCAACTGCTCGGCCGCGGCCAGCGCCTGACGCTCGGCGCTGCGCTGGCCCGTGACGTCGAGCACGACGCCGATCGCGACGCGGCGCCCGCCGGCACTCGGCTCGAGGCTGCCGCGCTCGTGCAGGTAGCCGATGCGGCCGTCGTCGTAGACGACCCGAAACTCGACGTCCCGCGCCGGCCCGTCGCGTCCGACCGCGTCGATGTAATCGCGGTAGCGGGCGCGGTCCTCCGCATGCACGCGCGCCAGCACGGCGGCCAGCGGCGGCGGCTGCGGCGCGGGCGCGAAGCCGAACAGGCGGAACGTCGACTCGTCCCAGGAACCGGCGCCGCTGTCCAGATCGCGCTGGAACGTGCCGATGCCGGCCGCCGCAGTGACGAGCCGCAGCCGCTGCGCGAGTTCCAGCTCGCGTTTGCGCGCCGTGATGTCGCGCTGGATGTGGATGTAATGGCGGATCGCACCGGTCTCGTCGCGCACCGGCCGTTGTTCCAGCTCGACCCAGTACGGCGTTCCGTCCTTGCGATACAGCTTCAGTTCGGCACCGGCAGCGGCTTCGCCGGCCAGCACCCGCTGGCGCAGCGCCTGAAACTGAGGATTGTCCTCGGTGTCGGCGCGGTTCAGCACGGTGCGCGGCGTCTTGCCCAGCACTTCGGCCGCTGCGTATCCGGTGACCTGCTCGAAGCTGGCGTTGACCCATTCGATGCGGTGCTGTGCATCGGTGATGATGACCAAATCGCTCGTGTGTTCGGCCACCAGCGCGAGCTTGTGTGCCTCGTCGGTACGCGCCCGCAGCGCTTCGCGCGCCTGGCGCGCCACGCTCACGTCCTGCAGCGTGCCGGCCAGCCGCACGCAATGGCCGTCCGCCAGCTCCGCCTCGCCGATTGCGCGCACCCACAGGCGGCGACCGCGCGCGGTGACCAACGGCAGCTCGATGTCGAAGCGGCGGCCGTGCTCGATGCCTTCGCGCAGCGCCTGCGTGAACTGCGGCTGCGCTTCGGGCGCGAAAAAGCCGATCGCCGCGGCGATCGTCGGGGTGAACCGACCCGGCTCCAACTCGTGCAGCCGGTACATCTCTTCGGTCCAGAACAGCCGCTCGTCGGCGACGTCGTACTCCCAGGCGCCGATGCCGGTCAGCCGCGCCAGTCGGTGCAGCGCTGCGATCTGCTGCGCGGTCGGATGTTGTGCGCCGTTGCCGTCCATCAGCGCGCCGATTCGAACAGCAGCGTCAGCACGGCCTGGTGCTCGTGCTCGATCGCGCGCAGCAGCGCGGCCGCGCGCTCCCAATCGCCGTCGGTCGCCAGGCGGTCCAGTTCGGCGCCCATCTGCGCCAGCCGCAGCGCGCCGAGGAACTCGGCGCTGGAGCGCAACGCGCGCGCCGCGCGTTGCGCCTGCTCGGCGTCTGCTGCGCGCAGCGCGAGCTTCAGCGTTTCGATCAACTGCGCGGAGCGCAGCGCGAACGACTCGGTGACGGTCGGCGCGAACTGGCGGTCGTCCGGCTTCACGCCGCTCAGCCGGCGCACGGTCGCACGCAGCCGCTCGGCGTCGGACGCGTGTTCCAGCCCGCTCGCTTCGCCGCCCGAACTGCGGCGCGGGCCGAGCGCGTGGGCAATCGCGTCACCCAGCGTGGCTGCCTGCACCGGCTTGCACACGTGTTCGTTGAAGCCGGCCATCAGGCAGCGCAGGCGGTCGGCCTGCGACGCATATCCGGTGACGGCAATCACCGGCAACGGCGTGCGGTCCTCACGCGCCTCGCGCTCGCGCAGGCGCCGCAGCACCTCGAAGCCGTCGAGCTTCGGCATGCCGAGGTCGAGCAGCAGCACGTCGAACTCACCCGCCAGCGCGCGCTCGACCGCCCGCTCCCCGTCTTCTTCGATCGCCACGGCATAGCCGAGCAGCGAGGCCAGATGCGCCTGCAACGAGCTGGACAGCGGATCGTCGTCGACGACCAGAACCCGCACCGGCGCGGAAGGGGATGGGTTGGAGATCACCTGCAGCGTGAAGCGAGAGGCGCGACGTTCTAGGCGGCGAGACTATTCCGCCCGCCGAGCGCGCGCCAGCCGGGCGATGCGGCGATTTGCACCGGCGCGGCGCGTCATATGGCGCGTTCGGGTCAGAAGTCGATGTCGTCGCGGATCGCCGCCACACCGGCGTTCGCGCACAGCGCGTCGGCATCGCCGCCCGGCGCGCCCGAGACGCCGATCGCGCCCAGGATGCTGCCGCCGGCTTCGATCAGCACCCCGCCGCCGATCGCGACCACGCGCGGCAGGTGGCGGATGCCCGAGCTCGGCTGGCCCGGCTGCGTGAGCTGCGCGAACGACAGCGTGTCGGTGCGAAAGCTGACCGCAGTCCAGCCCTTGCCGATCGCGGTTTCCGGCGTGTGCGGGCCGGCGTAACGGTCGCGCAGCAGCGCCTGCACGACGCCCGCGCGGTCGACCACCGCGACCGCCACCTGGTAGCCGCGCTTGCGGCAGTCGGCCAGCGCGGCGCTGGCCGCCTTCAGCGCCGCCTCCGGCGTCAGCTGGCGTACGGTGAAGGTCGCGTCCGCGGCCAGCGCGGACGACGCGAACACGAGGGCGGCGGCACAGGTGAGTGAACGCATCTTTCGGTAGGCGAGACGGCGCGCAATCGCGGTAGCCGAATGCTACTGGACAGCGCGGCGTCGGCGGGCGCAGAATCGGCCCCGCTCCGGGGTGCGCGCCGCAACGGCGAGCTGAGACGGTCGATCCGAACCCGAGAACTTGATCCGGTTAGCACCGGCGCAAGAAGAGCCGCGCAAGACCCGGGCGCCGCACGCCGCCCGCCGTGTCGAGGCCGCCTTCGGAGCACAACCGCCCAGGAGCCTCGACGATGAACGCCCCCGAAGACAAACTCGCCTCGCTGCTCGCCTTGACGCGTGCGCCGTTTCCCGCTTCGCGCAAGGTCCACGTGACCGGATCGCGCCCCGACCTGCGCGTGCCGATGCGCGAAGTGACGCTCACCAACGGCGAGACCGTGACGCTGTACGACACGTCGGGGCCGTACACCGATCCCGCGGTCGCGGTCGATGTCACGCGCGGGCTGCCGGCGCTGCGCCAGCCCTGGATCGACGCGCGCGACGACACCGAGACCTACGACGGCCGCAGCGCGCAGCCGATCGACGACGGCGCGCGCGATGCCGAGCGCCTGCAGGCGCTGCGCGCGCAGTCGGCAGCGCTGCAGCGGCGGCCGCGGCGGGCGTTCTCGCGGATGGCGACGAACTCCAT